>JANQUM010000309.1:13107-18623 GCA_030731175.1 Spirosomataceae bacterium | reverse complement strand
GTCAGCCGTAGGTTATGCGTTTTTAAAAGGGTTTTTGTTACACTCATGTCTTTTGAGAAAAAAGAGAAAGGATGAAAGATTAAAGGCAAAAAACATTTACGCCGATCGTCCTTATTTTGTCCTCTTTGCTCTTGCTTGTGTTTTAGGAAATCACTTCTTCCGCCACGTTGCGTTCAAACTGAAGTTTAACCAAATTTGCGTAATTCCCTTCAGTGTTCAAAATCAATTCTTCATGGCTTCCTGATTCAATAATTTCACCGTCTTTTAACACGTAAATTTTATCTACGTTGCGGATAGTTGCCAAGCGGTGGGCTATGATAATCGTTGTGCGGTTTTTCATTAATTCGTCCAACGCATCCTGCACCAATTTTTCAGATTCAGAATCTAAGGCACTCGTGGCTTCGTCTAATAATAAAATCGCCGGATCTTTTAGAATAGCTCTGGCAATTGCGATTCGTTGGCGTTGTCCGCCTGATAATTTTACGCCTCTTTCTCCTACTACGGTTTCAAATTTTTCGGGAAAACCGTTAATAAATTCCGTGGCGTTTGCTCGTTCGGCGGCTTCGGCTACTTCGGTGGCGGTGGCGTCGGGTTTTCCGTAGCTGATGTTTTCGTAAATTGTTCCCCCAAAAAGCATTACTTCTTGTGGCACGATAGCGAGGTTACTTCGTAAACTACTGACATTCAGGTCAGTAATGTCGTTTCCTGCAATTGTTATATTTCCGCCATTGAGCGGATACATCTTCATCAAAAGCTGTACAATGGTTGATTTTCCAGCTCCGCTTTGTCCAACTAACGCAATTTTATCTCCTGATTTTATCTCTAAATCAATCCCTTTTAGCACCGGAATATCCGAGCGAGTCGGGTAACTAAATTGCACGTTTTTATAGCTGATGTTTCCTCGTAAATCAAGTGGTTGAATCACATTTTCGGTTTCTACTTCGGAATCTTCTTCCAAAATTTCCATCAACCGTTCTGAAGCTCCCAGACTACCTTGCAGTTGCCCGTAAATGTCGCCCAAACCACCCATTGAACCACCGATAAATACTGTGTAAAATAAGAAGGTAAGTAAATCCGAAAGTTGCATTTCACCATCCAATACAAGTTGACCACCGTACCAAACCACGGCAACAATACCTCCGAACATCCCGACGATAAAAAAGGTGATGAAAGCTCCACGCAGCGTGGCGGCTTTTAAGGCTACATTCACCACATCAGCCAAGGCATTTCCGTAACGCCCGATTTCTAAACGCTCATTAGTGAACGCTTTTACTACGTTTACCGACTGCAAAGTCTCTTCAACAATTACGTTCGCTTCAGCGAGTTTATCCTGAGCTTTTTTCGAGAATTTGCGGATGTATTTTCCGAAAAATAACGCCGAAACCACCAATACAGGAAACGTGGCGAGCATGAAAAGCGTCAACTTCCACGATAAATAAAGAATTAGTGAAACACCGACGATTAACGTAGCAATTTGACGAAAAAACTCGGCAAGTGTAATGGACATCACGTTTTGAATCGAAGAAACATCTGAAGTCAAACGGCTCGTTAATTCTCCAACCCGGCGTTGCTCAAAAAACGTAATGGGTAGCGTAATAAATTTACTATAAACGGTTTTGCGGATATCGGCGGCGGTTCTTTCGCTTACTTGAGCGAAGTAATACACCCTAAAAAACGAGAAAATGCCTTGCAAGATGAGGATTCCTCCAAAAAATAGCGTGACCTCATTTAGTGTATAATCAGAGTTTCCTTCAATAACCTTCGTCATTTCGCCGATTAACATTGGGAAACTGAGCGTAGTGGCACTCGATAAAACGAGAAACACCATTCCGATAGCGAACGTCCATTTGTAAGGCAAAACGAACTTGAATAACCGTTTTGCTTTGCTTAGTCCTTCTTTACTTATCTTTTTTCGTTTTTCTTCGGAATCTCCTCCATCGAAAAAACTCTTTCTTTGCTTCGCCATTTATGCTTTAAAGTCTTATTTCTATTTCGTGGGTATTTAACGTTTTGCCGAATGGAAGTGTTCCACGTAATTGAATGGCCAGTAACAAAAAGCACTGCCGAAAACGAGGTTCGGCAGTGCTAAGAATATCAAAAGCTGAAAAACTTATTTTTTGATGTCAATTACGTAGTTGTCTCCGTTATCTGCTGCGGTTACATTCACTGATTTTATTTCAAGCAAATAATACTTTGTTCCGTTATTGACCACGAGTAGATTTCCGGCGGCAATTTGGTTACTTATTAGCGTTCCGCCGCTTGTTTGTGTAAACGCAACTCCGTTGTCAAACAAACCTTTAATTTCTTCTTTGCTCTTTACGCTATCAAAAGAGAAATTATCCGAGATGCCATTTTGACCTCTTACGATGTACTTTACAACCGAGCCGTTTGCTCCCGAAATCTGCTGTTTCCAGTTAGTGGCAAAAGGTTTTGCGTTATCAATTCCCTGATCTCTGATTTCGGCAGCAGCATTAAGCGAGCCTGTTCCTGCTCCTGTGTCAAGGTCAAGACCGCCCGTTCCTGATGGCCCAGCGGCATTGAGTAATATCCCTTCCATAAGCTCAATATTAGTACCAACGATAACAACAATGCTCTTTGATTGAGATAGTCCAGTTTCATCCGTAAAAATGAAATTATATACGTACCGACCTGATGTGAGCGGAGAATTAATGGTTATTCTTTTTTCAAAAACATTTTTATCACCGTCAGCAATCGGTTGCGGATTTGCGGTAAATTTATTCAGGAATTGGTCGTACGAAATCCTGTTTAAATCACTGATTTTAACACCGTTTTCTTGCACTTCTATTGTTTTGAGTGGTGATGTGCCTTTGGTTACTTTAAAAGCGTTTGAAAAGAGAGCATCTGGTGCAATATTCAAACTATCTGCCGATACTAACACTAATGTTGGAGCTACCCCAACAGTGGTAATACTGATGCTTTTATTTGCTCTAAGACCTGCATCATCTTCTACAATAAACGTGTAGGTTTTTGTGGAAAGATCGGTATGGGCAGCTACCGTGATGGTGTAGTTAAGGTTTGTCTTGTCATTTCCAAAAAGCAAAATCGGGTTTGATGATGCTGCTACGCCGTTAATTTTAATTCGTTCCAAAGGAATGGTTGTTCCGGCTTCTTGAATTGTAAGTACTTTTAAAGGACTATCAACGCCCGAACTTTTGAGATTGACACTAAATTCTGTTCCGGCATTAACAGACGCATCTTGACTTAGAACGCCCTGCCCCGCTTCTAAAGATACCGCTGGGGCGTTTGGAAGCGAAGGAACTGGATCTACCAACTCGGTACACGCTGCAAATAAGACACTGCTCACAATAAGGGTAACTGCAAGGCTTGTAAAATTGAATTTTCTCATTAAATGGTTTTGTTTTGTTGTTCTGACCATTAATGAGTGGGTTAGTCACTAACTATTGTGAGAAGTATTTCACTTGCGGCAAGCCCTAAATAATAACCGCTGATTTAGATACGGTTCGGGTGAGCGGAAAGAAGTTGAGCTTTGAGGAAAATAACACAGGATTCAAAAACTACAAAGTGATACGCTTAGTTTCTATAATTTGAGCGGTCAAACCATGAACTAACTGCCTCACTGAAAATTATTTGAATGGTGCGATAGATATCCCGCGGTCTTTAAATTTCATTTACACAAACAGCAAATTAAATCGGAAGTCAAGCGGGTTAAAAGCAGCGAAAAGACGGTTGATGAAATCAGCATCATTAAGGTAGAAATCCATCAAATTCGCCTTGCGTTCTTGCGGCGTCCCGTTCGGGAAAAGTTTTTCTTTCAGGTTGCGAAGCTGCTCAATCGAAGATTCAAAATTACGCTCTTCGCCCCGAATCAACCGTTTTTCAAGTTGTAATAATTGCTTCGTTATTCGGGTTTGGGCGGCGGCAACCGTAGCCGTTAGCGTAGGGTCAATTGCCGTACCTTTTCGGGTAATTTCCTGAAATAATGCCGCAAATTGCTCCATTTCTGTCGAAAGACTCAACGAATTTGTGGATTGCCGAGCTACAAACGACCGACGAAGCGTAACATCATTAGTAAAAAGTTCTTCAGAAGCAACGCCAAGTTTTTCCATTTTTTGCTTCGCCGAAGCATTTATTACCAACGCAAAATTGCGGGGAATCAACGCTGGAAAATCAACTTTATAATACTCAAAAACTCCTTTCAACTGCAACCAATACGGCACTTCCGACGGCCCTCCGATGTACGCAAGGTTTGGCAAAATTACTTCTTGATACAATGGGCGAAGTACCACGTTTGGACTGAACTTTTCAGGCTCATTTGCAATCAATTCTTCGATTTCAGATTTTGTAAAGCGGGTCTGAGTATTATTCACTAAAATCTCACCGTTTTCTTCTACAAGCCGTTCCCGCACTCCGTTTTCTAAATAAAAAAAGTTAATTTCACGGGCTTGAATCTGCGTTTTGAAGCCTAAAGCTTCTAACTCCTCAGATGTTTTTTTCACGGCATCAGCAGCAGATTGATTAAAAATATCGTCTCGCATCACCTCGGCAAATTCCGCCTTCAAATTTCGGTCGTCAGCGTCAAGCGTTATCAAGCCTTCTCCGCCGAAAAGCTCGTGCATGTATTGCCGCACGGCGTCAGCGAGTGTATTATTGTTAAGATAAGCCTTTTTGAAAAGAGAAAAATCGTCAGAAAATGGAGACAATAAACCTTTCATTTCTTGCGGGTTCATTCTACCAACCGCTCCGCTTTGGGTTGTTTTCCAGGTGTGCTTATTTCCGTTTAAGTAAAACGAAGCAATTTCTTCAAAATCGTGGTCTTCACTCGCCATCCAATATATCGGCACGAAATTGTACTCAGGATATTTCGCTTTCAGTTCACGAGCCAATTTAATCGTCGTCACGATTTTATAGATAATATACAGTGGTCCGGTAAAAATGTTGAGTTGATGCCCCGTGGTGACGGTAAACGTTTTTTCGTCTAATAAAACGGACAAGTCAGGCGAATTTTGCAGGTGCTGGTATTGCGTTTTTAAGGCATCAACGAGCGTTTTTCTGTTTTGAGAAGTAAACGCACGCTCTTTTATGTACTTATCGAAATTTTCAATTGTTGGAAAGTGGTTAGAAAAGCCTTTTAACACCGCTTCCTGGTTAATATAAGCCAAGAATACGTCTGAAAATAAGTTGGTTTCAGAAAGACCGATGCGTTGACAATTAACTTCCACGAGTATTATTTTTAGTAAAGAAAAGACATTATGCATTTCAAACAAATCGCTATTTGCTAAGGTTCACCCAGATTATCAGATAATTATGCCTTGCCAGCGATCGCATATCTCGGCCGCGGTTTTTTACTCTTCTCACAACGTAGCTGATAAAAAACTTATAATCAATACGTTGAGTAATTATTATGGGCAGATAATTCAACATTGATTCATATTGTATTAACTTGCTACTAATTCTGAATAGAGTGAACCTATAATAACCCAAAATGAAATCAATTTTTACCCTTGCCACGGCTCTGTGGCTTTGCTGCGGCGTGG
>JANQUM010000309.1:0-13007 GCA_030731175.1 Spirosomataceae bacterium | reverse complement strand
AAAATGAAATCAATTTTTACCCTTGCCACGGCTCTGTGGCTTTGCTGCGGCGTGGCATTTAGCCAACAAAGCAAGAAAACCCTGCAAGTCAGCTCTCCTGACAGCAAACTCCAAATTACCGTTGACCTTTCAAAAACGCTGTCGTATTCCGTGACTTACGAAGGCGAGCCCTTCATTCTTGACTCGCCCATTTCATTGACCTTACAAGACGGTAGCGAATTGGGGAAATCGCCCCGTTACCGCACCGATTTTACGTTTTCACACAATCGCTTTCTTCGCCCGATTTACGGTTTTGAAAGTTCGATCCAAGAAAACTGCAACGAATTGATAATCAGCTTTAAAGGAGATTATTCGGTGGCGTTTCGTGCCTTTAATGACGGAATGGCGTACCGCTGGATTACGAAGTTTTCAGGCGGAATGATTATCAAAGATGAAACGGCAACTTTTAATTTCGCCGATAATTTTAACGCGTATTTTCACCCCGATAAATTTGACAACTCTTTTGAGTCAGATTACGAGTTAAAACCCATTGATAAATTCAAGGGAATGTCTTCCATGCCGCTTTTGGTGGAATTGCCCCAAGGCAGAAAAGCAATTGTGATGGAATCTGACTTATTGGATTACCCGGGAATGCACTTAGTGACGGATTCTTTGGTGAAAGGAAGCGTAAAAGGCGTATTTGCCAATCACCCAAAAAATTGGCTGAAAGGCGGAATGCGTGATTTTAACCTAAAAGTAACCGAAACCCACGATTTTATTGCCCAGACAAACGGCTCACGCTCGTTGCCTTGGCGGATTGTCGGAATCTCAAACCAAGATCAAGATTTACTCAAAAATCAGTTGGTTTATATCTTAGCCAGCGATTCGAAAATTGGCGACATTAGCTGGATAAAACCCGGTAAAGTTTCATGGGATTGGTGGAATGCCCTGAACCTCTTCAACGTACCTTTCAAAACGGGAATCAACAATAAAACCTACGAATATTACATTGATTTTGCGGCGGAAAACAAGTTGGAATACGTCATCTTAGACGAAGGCTGGTCTGACCCGCAAAATATGTTTTCTGTGAAAGAAACCTTAGATTTACCCGAACTTGCCAAATACGCTAAAGAGAAAAACGTCAGGTTAATTTTATGGTGCGTTTGGCACACGCTTGACCGCCAAATGGAAGATGCGTTTGAGCTTTTTGAAAAATGGGGAATTGCGGGCGTAAAAGTAGACTTTATTGACAGAGACGATCAAGTTGCCGTAAATTTCTACGAAAAAACGTTAAAATCTGCCGCCGACCACAAACTTTTGGTTGATTTTCACGGGGCTTTCAAACCAACTGGGCTGGAAAAAACGTACCCAAATTGCATTACCAGAGAAGGCGTAAAAGGGCTCGAATGGAACAAATTTAGCGATAAAGGCATTTCGCCCGACCACGATGTACTTCTTCCTTTTACCCGAATGGTGGCTGGTCCAATGGATTATACGCCCGGAGCGATGCAGAACATGACCGCAACTAACTGGCGAATGATTAACGAGCAGCCAATGAGCCAAGGCACTCGCTGCCATCAGCTTGCCATGTACGTTATTTATTATTCGCCGTTGCAGATGCTTTCTGATTCACCAACTACTTATCAAGACGAAATTGAGTGCATGCACTTTCTTTCAAATGTGCCCACGGTTTGGAGCGAAACCGTTCCGCTGACGAGCAAAGTAGGCGATTACGTAACCATTGCCCGTAAGAATGGTAATAAATGGTGGCTTGGCTCAATGACCGACTGGACAGCAACGGAATACGATGTAAAACTCAGCTTTCTGGATGCGGGAACGGAATACGAAATGGAATCCTTTGTTGACGGGCCAAATTCAGAACGTGACGGCAGGGATTACCAACGCAAACTTACCCGCGTAAAAAAAGGCGACACGGTTCATATTTCCATGTCGCCCGGTGGTGGCTTTGCAGCTTGCTTTAAGCCAGTTTTTAATTGAGGTATTTCAATTTGATTACTTCTTTCTCTGTCAAATAACGCCATTTGCCACGGGGCAACTCTTTCTTGTTTAGATCAGCGTAAACGGTGCGATCCAGTTTCTGTACTTTGTACCCAAAATGCTCAAATATCCGGCGAACGATGCGGTTTTTCCCGCTGTGAATCTTTATACCAACTACCTCGGCATCTGGTGTAACAAGTGCAAGTTCGTCGGGTTTTACAAATCCGTCTTCGAGGTCAAAACCCTTTCTGATGGCGTCAAAGTCTTCTTCGGTAATTGGTTTATCGAGTTCGGCTTGATAAATTTTCGTGATTTTATTAGAAGGGTGCGAAAGCTTTTCGGCGAGTTTTCCGTCGTTGGTTAACAACAAAAGTCCCGTTGTTTTGCGGTCGAGCCTTCCTACTGGGTAAATACGTTCGTTGGCGGCTTCGGCAACGATATCCATCACCGTTTTGCGTTCTTCGGGATCATCCGTAGTTGTTATAAAATCTTTTGGTTTGTTAAGCAAAACATAGACGTAGTTTTCCCGCTCAAGCGTTTTCTCGTTATACGTCACTTTGTCTTCTGGCATTACCCGTGAGCCGAGTTCTGTTACGACTTTGCCATTTACGGTTACTTTTCCGGCGGCAATAAGTTCGTCGGCTTCGCGGCGAGAGCAAATTCCTGCGTTGGCAATGTAGCGGTTCAATCTTATCGTACCGTCGTTGTGCGTTGATTCCCGCTTTGTCACTTTTTTGAGTGCCGTGGCAGATAATTTCGACTTCATGACATCTTCGTTGTAGCGAGGTTTTCTGCCCTTATCGGCACGGTTACTCTGTACTTCGCTCGTTTTAGAGTCGTCTCTTTTCTTTCGCCCGTCTTTGCGGTTTTCAAACTTATCCTTTTTAGTGAAAGGTCTAAACTCTTCTGAGCGGGAATCAAAATCTGCCCGATTTTTTTCTAAATCAGTTTTTTTACCGAAACTCCTTGTTGGTCGGCTTTCTCTTGAGCTTTCACTCGAATCTATAGAAAATGGCCGTTTCTCGCCTGAACTTCTCGGCGAACGACTTTCCCATGGTTTATCGCTCGTATTTTTCGTGAAAGGGCGTTTCTCGTCCGAACGAGGCTTGAAATCTCCGCGGCTTCGATCAAAACTTGGTCGGTCACTATTTTCGCGGTATGGGCGTTTTTCTTCCGAACTTCTCGGCGAGCGATTTTCCCACGGCTTATCACCTGCACTTTTTGTGAAAGGGCGTTTTTCTTCCGAGCGAGGTTTGAAGTCGCCGCGGCTTCGGTCAAAACTTTGGCGGTCACTATTTTCTCTGAACGGGCGGGGCGTACTTTTAAATTTATCGTCACTTCCGAAACGCTTTGGGCGTTCCTCACGCTCTTTTTCTTTGTCTGCCGCCGCCTTCGCTTTCTTTTTAAAACGCTCAGCTTTAGGGTACGAGCGGTTTTCGTCGGGATTCGGACTGTGTTTCAAAACGAATTTCGGAGAACCTTCCTCCGATTTTCTTTCGTCCCTTTTCCCTTTTGGACGGCTTTGCTTATCGTGATTATACTTCTTTGCCATTTTTATCTGATTGGTCGGTCTGTAAAATAACCGATTTTGTAACCGCAAAGGTAAAACAATATTATCGTAACCCATTTGCTAAAAAACCTCGGACTCAAACTATCGCTTTCAAAATGATGCTTTTATCGTAAAATACGGTAAATCTCCTATTTTTAACAAAAAAAACACCACCCATTTTTATTGACTCAAATTACCCATTTACCCGCATAATATTTGTACTTAATGACTAATCGTACAAATAAAAATCAGGCATTTTCCAAATCACACAAATAAAAATCTGTTAGCAAATGTTTTGTAGAATTTTAAGATAGAATTAGTTTTATCTAAGTTTGCACTCAATTTGAAAATTGCGTATCTCATCAGAAAATAACTTAAATGCAATACATAGAACCAGCTCCGATAACGGACAAAGAAAACCCGTTGGAATCCATGATGTCACGCTTTGATGCCGCCGTAAAAATACTGGGTATCAGCGACGAGATGTATTATATATTAAAAGTACCCGCCAAGCAGGTAATTGTGGGCTTGCCCGTAACGCTTGACAATGGCAAAGTGGAAGTTTTTGAAGGCTACCGGGTAATTCACTCAACAATTTTAGGCCCAGGAAAAGGCGGAATCAGGTTTGACCCGCACGTAACTCTTGACGAAGTACGTGCCTTGGCAGCATGGATGACCTGGAAATGTGCCGTGGTAGATATACCTTACGGTGGGGCAAAGGGCGGAATTGCTTGTAACCCACGCCAAATGTCTGCCGGTGAAATTGAACGCCTAATGCGGGCTTACACACTTGCTATGATTGATATTTTTGGGCAAGACAAAGACATTCCCGCTCCCGATATGGGAACCGGCCCCCGTGAAATGGCGTGGCTAATGGACGAATACGCACGAGCAAAAGGAATGACAACGCAGGCCGTTGTGACTGGAAAACCACTCGTTTTGGGAGGCTCGTTAGGGCGTACTGAAGCAACGGGACGTGGTGTGATGGTTTCGGCACTTGCCGCAATGGACAAACTAAAACTTAACCCATACCGCTCAACTGCCGCGGTGCAAGGCTTCGGAAATGTAGGCTCTCACGCAGCTAACTTATTGACCGAAAAAGGCGTAAAAATTCACGGAATAAGTGATATTTCTGGAGCATATTACAACTCAAACGGTATTGATATTCAGAAAGCAATGGCGTACCGTGATGCAAATGGCGGCACGCTTGAAGGTTTTAAAGAAGCTGAATTAATTGGCGGCGAAGAGTTGTTGACACTTCCGGTTGATTTGCTCGTTCCGGCGGCAATGGAAGATGTAATCACGAAATCGAATGCTTCCAAAATTCAGGCGAAACTTATCGTGGAAGGAGCAAACGGTCCAACTTCCGCCAAAGCAGACGATATTATCAACGAAAAAGGCATCATGGTCGTACCTGATATTCTTGCCAACGCCGGTGGCGTAACGGTTTCTTATTTTGAATGGGTACAAAACCGCATCGGTTATAAATGGACGCTCGACAGAATTAACCGCCGCTGTGACCGCTCAATGAAAGATGCGTTTAGTAACGTTTTTGAGATTTCGCAGAAGCATAACGTTTCGCTTCGTTTAGCAGCGTACATTCTTGCTATTGATAAAGTAGCCACTACTTACAAATTTAGGGGCGGTTATGGTTGATATTTTTTGCTAATGCTCATTCGGATGAAAGAGCAAAGACGTAAGATTAACCACCTTTTATGCAAACAGCCCGCAGATGAATCTGCGGGCTGTTTACTAATATAGCAGAAGGTCTTTTATCCTTCATCCTTTTTCTTTGCTCTACTTACACAAAACTCAACCGTACGGTATTTGTTCTGTTGTCTGCCTTGATTGGCACACTCAGCATATTCACAAATTTATCGCCTTTGTGCAGTTTACCTTTTTCTACCAAGAAATCACGGGCTTTATCAACCACCGCATCGGCGTTGATTCCTGACATTTCGGGCGTGTAGAAAACCTCAACTCCCCAATAAAGGCTAAGTTGCGTAACGAGTTTCTTATTTGACGTAAAGATATAAATGCTTGCTTTAGGGCGGTGATGCGACATTCTGACAGCGGTATAACCCGAAGATGTAATACCAATCATGGCACTAATATCAATGTCACGGGCAAGGCGGCAGCCCATCATAATTACGTTATCATTATCTTTTTCTTTAGACTCGTAATCGGCCTTGGTTACGCGGGTATGGTGCTTGAAGTACAGTTCTGCCGGATCAGCATTATGTTCCACTTCCATTAGTGTTTTTGCCATAGTTTGAACGGCAAGAAGCGGATACTTACCTGCGGCACTTTCACCAGAAAGCATTACCGCATCGGCTCCGTCAAAAACGGCATTTGCAACGTCACCAATTTCGGCACGGGTTGCCCGGGCATTATCAATCATGCTTTCCAGCATTTGCGTTGCCACAATTACAGGTTTTCCAGCAAGGTTTGATTTGTGAACTAATTCTTTCTGAATCAGCGGTACTTTTTCACCCGGCATTTCAACCCCCAAATCACCGCGGGCAACCATGATGGCATCCGTTGCTTCAATGATGGCGTCCATGTTTTCGATGGCTTCCGGCTTTTCAATTTTGGCAATTACCTTCGCTGTACTTCCCTTTGATTTGATAAAATCTTTGATGCGGGTGATTTCTGCGGCGGTACGCACAAACGAAAGGGCAACCCAATCAACGTCGTTTGCCAAACCAAACTCTAAATCTGCCCAATCTTTTTCGGTAACAGACGGCATCGAAATTTTTGTACTCGGTAAGTTTACACCTTTCTTTTGTTTCAATAATCCACCGTAAACTACTTCCGTGATTACCTCTTCGTTTTCGACATCGATGGCGGTTACTTTTACTTCCAAATTACCGTCGTCCATCAAAATACGCTCGCCCACTTTTACATCTTTAAACATACCTTTGTAGGGCGTGCTTACGCGATCGGCATTTCCGATGACATCGCTATTAGTAAAAATAAATTTATTTCCAGGTACAAGTTCTACTCCAGCGTTTCCGCCTTCCATTTCACCAACTCGAATTTTTGGCCCTTGCAAATCCTGTAAAATGGCACATTTCAGCCCGTGCTTTTCGTTTATATTACGGATACGGGTGATGCGTTCCATGTGTTCGTCGTGCGTTCCGTGCGAGAAGTTTAAGCGGAATACGTTCACTCCAGCGTTCGCAAGTTTAAAGAGCATTTCTTCGCTTTCAGAAGCGGGCCCAACGGTGGCAACAATCTTGGTTTTCTTATTCATAACAGATACAATCAATAATTTTAATAGCTTAGAACAAGCACAAAATTAAGATTTTAAACCAAGTTACAGCATAAAATTTCAGAATGTTAACGATTAGATAGCATATTATTCCTATTTGCCTCGCTTGAAAGTAGGAAGTTTGGGCGAGTGTAGAAATAAACCTAATTTTGGGGAATGAATCTACGAAACCAACGTACTGACTTCCTCCTCCCGCTGCCTATTAGTTAACGGGGGAGTTGCTTTTATACAACGTTTCAGACGCTCCCGTATCTTTGAGGTTCGGGTTTTTTTATGAAAAATCAAGGCTAATAATATTCCTTACTTATTTACACCACAATCACACTTCACGATGAATAATAAAGTCTATGTTTTTGATACCACTCTTCGCGACGGCGAGCAGGTGCCAGGTTGCCAATTGTCAACGCAAGAAAAGGTGATGATTGCAATAGAACTCGATAAACTCGGCGTTGATATAATCGAGGCTGGATTTCCGGTGTCAAGCCCCGGCGATTTTAAATCTGTTGTGGAAGTTTCAAAAGCAGTAAAAAACGCCACGGTTTGTGGCTTAACCCGTGCCGTGCAAAACGACATCGACGTTGCCGCCGATGCTCTAAAGTACGCCAAACGCCCGCGAATTCATACCGGCATTGGAGCGTCAGACATTCACATAAAATACAAATTCAATAGCAACTACGACGATATTCTGGAACGTGGCGTAGCCGCAGTGAAATATGCTAAAAAGTACGTGGAAGACGTAGAGTTCTACGCCGAAGATGCCGGACGAGCCGACATTGAATTTCTCGCCCGATTAACCGAAGCGGTTATTAAAGCAGGAGCAACCGTTGTAAATTTACCGGATACCACGGGATATTTATTGCCAAATCAGACGTTTGATAGAGTAAGTTATTTGATGAACAACGTGCCGAATGTTGACAAAGCAATTCTTTCGATGCACAACCACAATGACCTGGGAATGGCAACGGCGAATACGATTGCCGGGATTCAGGCAGGTGCAAGACAGGTAGAAGTTACGATAAACGGAATTGGTGAACGTGCCGGGAACACTTCGCTCGAAGAAGTTGCCATGACGCTCAAAGTACACAGAGATTTAGGTGTTTATACGGATATTGACGCTAAAGGTCTGGCTCCGTTAAGTAAATTGATTGCCAAAACGATGCGGATGCCCGTGCAAGCAAACAAAGCAATTGTGGGCAGAAATGCCTTCGCTCATTCATCAGGAATACACCAGGATGGCTTTTTGAAGCACGCCGAGAACTACGAAATCATTGCTCCGCAAGACGTGGGCGTTGATAAATCAGACATTGTATTAACCGCCCGAAGCGGTAGGCACGCCATCAAGCACCGTTTGGAATTGCTCGGTTTTAACCTCAGCCGCGATGAAGTCACTGAACTCTATGACCGCTTTTTAGAACTCGCCGACGAGATTAAAGAAGTAAACGACCGAGATTTGGTGAAACTATTGAAACTTCCTGCTTGAGGGGGATTTTCCGCAAGATTCTATGGTGAGATACTAAAAAGATCTTTTCAATAAATTTTACCCCGAAGACCACAAAGCCGCTAAGAATATAATCTTGGCGGCTTTGTGGTCTTCGGGGTTTATTATAAAACGGAACTGCTTTCCATAAAAAAAGAGCCTCCAGGCGGAAGCTCCTTTTCCACTTAAACCAAAGAAAATTATCGTTGATGGGTTTGTGAGGGCGTAAAATTTTACGCCCCTACACCCATAAATTTTATCTGTTCAACAATTCATCAAACGTCAACGCTACGTAGTACATTGATCCGATAGAAGCACTACCGTATGCTTGTATGTAAGGGTTGCCACCGATGTTTGTTCCACCAATTTTGATGATAGACTTAATGCTTGGTACTTTTAAACTTACCTGAGCATCTATGTTGCTAACCGCCGGAACTGTGGTGTTCTGGAAGAAATCAATACCCGCCGTAGTTGGCTGCACAAAGCTTGACTGCCACAAGAATGCATCTTGGTAACGGTACGTAACTTTGAAACCTAATTTATCACCACTACCGACGCTTTTACCAAAGCTCAAGTTATAACGGTAAGTTGGCGTGTTAAAAGCAGCATATTGCTGCTGAGGCGTAGGTACAAAATTAGTTAACTCGTTATTAGCAACGTTTGCACCAACTGTATAACCTTTACCAATGGCGTAGTCTAAGCCAATTGCCCAACCTCTCGCTTTGATATCTTCTTTTGTGTTAGAAGGAAGTGAGTAGCCTACACGGGTACTTGCCGAACCCACACCCGACTCAATTGGTAATCCAGCTGATGCCGGTGCCGTTGGTACCACTACTTGCGTTCCACCGATAAAGTTGATGTATGTACTTTCATAATAGTAAGCATCCACAAATAACTTCTTACCAATCAAACCTTTGTAACCAACTTCCCAAGAGCGGATACGCTCGGGCTGCAACGGTGTTGGGTCATACTTTGGTAAATTTGCCAACGCAAATGCGGGAGTAACCTGAGCCCCCGTAGCGGCAGCTTGTGCAGTTACATTGGTTTGGATAGTAGCTTGTGTTGATGGAAGAGCCATTGTGCTAGTGACACCCGCTGCAATCGCCGCAGCAGCTTGAGCTGCTGGTATTGAACCTGCTGCTACGCCAGCATTAACTTGAGCCGTAACACCAGCGGTAACTTGTGCCCTTACAGCTGCAGTAACGCCAGCGGTAATAGCTGGTAAGTTAGCGGCCACAAATGCATTCACTTGCTGGCCAATAAGTTGTCTAGCGGCATCATCTAGGTACTGAGAAGCTGCTCCGTTCTGAATAAAGTCATTAAGAACAAACGCTGCAATGCCGCTCCGTAAGTTATAACGATCGATAAACTCAGGCTGACCACCGATCAACGTTCCTTGCGGAGTTGTTAGGTCAATGTATTGATTCTGCGTTGTTGGAATACGGAAACCTGTTTGATAAGACAAACGAACGTTGTGGTTTCCGAATGAACCAACCGCCGAGATACGTGGCGTAAACTGACCTTCAAAATTTTGGTTCTTATCATAACGAAGTGAGCCACTTACTTTCAAATGGTCTTTGAACAAACTTTTTGATGCCTGAGCAAAAGCTCCAAATTCATTAATCGGAATTGTTCCGTCACGTTGAACACCATTTTCGTCCGTTTTCAAGTCAGAGAACAACGTTCCGTTTGAGCGTAACTGATACTGACGCACGTTTCCGCCAACTAATAAATCAACGAATTTGATTTCATTTTTGAAGTCATAAAAAGCTTCGGCGTGGTACATGTTTGTTTGGTCATCAAAATTACTTCCACCGTTTCCGATTGATAGACCACGGTATTTATCGAGCAACGAGTTAAATTGATCTGAACCAGCAAGCGGTATTCCGCTTTGTGCAGCAGCACGGGCTGTAACGTGAGCAGCTTCTTCTGACTGCCCGGCCGCACGTGCACCAGCAAACGTCCCTACGTATTGTCCAAACCAGTTAGTGTGCGATTTTGCTTCGTTCAGCATTCCAATTGCCGCAAGGCCAGCAAGATAAGAATCTCCCGAACGCTCTTGCGTGGTATAAACCCTTGCCGTAAAATTATCGGCACGCAATTCAACCTTACCTTGCGTAAGGACAAAGTCACGTAAACCGTAACGTCCCGTTCCGGTGTAGACCGTAGTTCCTGAACCGTAGTTAAATTGTCCGATCAATTCCATTTTTTCGTTCAGACGATAATGAAGGGCTGCGTTAGCTTTGAAGCTTTTAGTATTATAGTCCATCAAATCACGCTCGTTATAACCTGTTCGGCTAACTGGTACGTTAGGAACGAGACCTCTCACGGCGGATGGCAATATTCCTCCGGCAACTAGAGCGTCTGCTACGCCACCCATATTGGTTTGTACCTCATCGCCATAAATATTCTGACCATCGTAATCAGGGTTTACACCGAGTCCACGGCTTCCGTCTTGGATTCCACCAATGTTCATATTGGTTGCATCAGTTGCTTGCCAATCTTGAGCAGCTAAGTAAGATAGGTTCACTTTGTAGGCAAACTTATCGTTGATTGCCTTTGCGTAACGAACCGCTACATCATAAAAAGGAGTAGTAACTACATCACGGTTTGAAGCCGTCATTACGCCACCTTTCACCGAGGCACTCAGGCCTTGATACAAGAACGGGCTTTTTGATTTCATCAAAATGATACCGTTCAACGCATTCGGGCCATAAAGGGCAGAAGCCGCACCTGGCAATAATTCAACGCTTTCAACGTCAAGTTCTGGCATACCCACAATGTTGTCAACGGGGAAGTTAAGGCCCGGAGCTTGGTTGTCCATTCCGTCAATCATTTGTACGGTACGAACGTTACCCGTTGCACCAAAACCCCGCATGTTTACTGATTTGAAGAGTAAACCTTGAGTCGTCATGTCAACACCTTTCATATTAGCAAGTGCATCATAAAACGACGGTGCAGCAGCCTCGCGAATGGCTTTAATGTTCATTTTTTCAACCGCAGCAGGAGATTTCATCACGCTTTCTTCCACACGGGAAGCAGCCACAACTATTTCCTGACCCATGATAGATTGCTCTACAAGTGAAATAATTAGGTTAGCATTTTCACTGGTGATGTCAACTTCCTGCACTTGATAGCCAACAGAAGAAACAATAACCTGAAAAGGTACGGGGGTTGAAGTACTCAACGAGAACTCACCTTTTACATCAGTAGTAGTACCGATAATTTTGCCTTTTACTTGAATACTTACCCCGATGAGCGGTTCTTTCGTATCCGAATCGGTGATTTTACCAGTAATGGTAGTTTGTGCGTAGAGGGTTGTTGTGAAGAGCAAGAATGCAAAAACACTTGATAACCCTTTTTGGAGAATAGATTTAATCATAAAGTTTTAGTTTCTGTTTGGTTTGTTAATTATTAATATTGCAGCAAAATTACTACACTGCACCTGAATATTGTGCAATTTAAACAAAAAATAGTCACATGAACATTAAAATAAATATATCCGTATTATTTCTCATATGTATATGTTGTGCAGAAAGTAAAGTAATAGCTCAAACGCCCCACAAACTCACTACAGATTTCTCAGAAAGTAGCACACCAAAAGCTCCTGACTATGAGGCGATTGAGAATTGGGCGGCTCACCCAAATAAGGTTGATAAGGCAGATTCTGTTCCTCTGAAGTCAGGCTTGAAAGATTTGCAATCAGAGGCAAAGACAGACGTTTTTTTTATTCACCCAACTACTTATACGTATGAACCTACGAATCAATTTAAATGGAATGGAGATATAAATGACAAAGAGCTGAACGAAAAAACTGATAATTCGACGATTTTGAATCAAGCTTCTGTTTTTAACGGTTCGTGTCGGGTTTTTGCTCCTCGCTATCGCCAGGCACATTATTCGGCGTTTACAACGGAAAAGCCAGAGAACAAGAAGCAATCACTTGATATTGCTTACGAAGACGTAAAAAGTGCTTTTGAATTTTACCTGAAAAATCATAATGATGGCAGACCAATCGTGATTGCTTCGCACAGCCAAGGCACCATTCACGCCGGACGTTTAATAAAGGAATTTATCGACGGCAAACCGCTGCAAAAACAATTTGTGGAAGCATATTTAATCGGAATTTCCACGCCACCTGATTATTTCGAGACAATAAAAGTAAGTGAAACCGCCGAACATACGGGCGGCTTTGTAACGTGGAATACGTTCTTGAAGGATTTTACCCCACCCTACTATAATGACGGGCTGGCAAAAGCAATCTGCGTAAATCCATTGACGTGGAACACAAACGATACTTACGCCCCAAAAGCACTTAATAAAGGTGGTGTTGGCTTGAAATTCACCTTTGTGAAGCAACTCGCCGATGCCCAAATTCACGATAATATGTTGTGGATAAACAAACCTTACGTAAGAGGTAGAATATTCTTAAAAACAAAAATTTGGCACATTGCCGATATCAATCTCTTTTGGATGAACATTCGAGAAAACGTAGCTTTACGGATTGATACATTTTTAGCCAGTAATACTTTTGAAAACAATGAATAACAACAACTACGTAATAATCATGGCGGGTGGCGTTGGCACTCGTTTTTGGCCGTTTAGCCGCCAAACATATCCAAAGCAGTTTCACGATGTTTTAGGAACGGGCCGAACGCTCATTCAGCAAACCGCCGATCGTTTTGAGGGCGTTGTGCCGAAAGAAAATATCTACGTTGTGACAAGCACGG
>JANQUM010000308.1 GCA_030731175.1 Spirosomataceae bacterium | reverse complement strand
CAAGTGTAAAAAACGTGTACGGAAATCCTGAATTGGTAACGGAAGAACTTGTTGACCGCTATTTCGATTTGACACTTCGCCCCGGAAACCGTGAGGCGTTTGTGGCTCGAATGCAACTTGATTCGTACACAGACCAATCAGGCAAGATCAAAACGCTGACGCAACCCACGCTTATTATTTGGGGTGAAAAAGATTTACTTATTCCGGTAGAAAACGCCCGTAAATTTGCTGCTGACCTTCCGAACAACAAACTCGTAATTTTTCCCGAACTTGGTCACGTTCCGATGGAGGAAAATCCTGAGGAAACAGTAAAAGCGGTGAAAGAATTTTTAGGAATTGATTGAAATTTGGCTCCTGCCCAATGGGCATGTAGGTGCGTAATTTAACGCGAGTACGAAAACCAGAAAGACTCAAAAAAGTAAAAATGAAATTCAATAAACTAATAGTCCTTGTTAGCCTATTCCCTTTTATTTTGTCAAATGTATTCGCTCAAAAGGTAATTCGTGGACCCTATTTACAACAACCCACCGCAGATGGTGTAACCATCCGCTGGCGAACGGATATTGCTACCTCAAGCGAAGTAATCACGACTTCAGAAACGGGGATGGTTAATGAATTTAAAACCGAAATTTTAACTACCGAACACAGCATTGGATTGACTGGTTTGCAGGCAGGTAAAAAGTATGAGTATAGCATCGGGGCGATTGACCGTAAATTGAAAGAAAACGCTAATCAGTACATCGTTATCACGCCAGCGGCAACTACAAATCCGATTACCTTTTGGGCAATGGGAGATTTTGGAGCATCCAATACGGCAAAATACGTAGTAAATCAACAAGAAGTCAGGCAGCAATTTTTAAAGCAAAAAAGTCATGCCGATTTATGGGTTTGGCTCGGTGATAACTCTTACTGCTGCGGCTTTGATACCGAATATCAAACGCAGGTTTTTGATTTTTACGGAGATGAAATTCTCGGAAATATGCCCATCCTGCCGAGTCCCGGAAATCACGAATACTATGGAAATTACCCTGAGTTTGAAACGCTCAAAAAGAGTCGTGATATTCCTTATTTTGATATTGTTACAACACCTACTAAGGGAGAATCTGGCGGTATTCCTTCGGGCGTAGAGGCTTATTATTCAGTTGATTACGGCAATGTTCACTTCGTGTCGCTTGATTCTTATGGTTACGACGATGAGTTGTACCCATTAGCAGACAAACGAAGCAAACAATACCAATGGCTTGAGCGAGATTTAGCGGCTAATAAACTACTCTGGACGGTCGTTTTCTTTCACCACCCGCCCTTCACCAAACGCTCGCACGATTCGGATGCGGAACCCGAATTGCAGCGGATTCGGGAAACGCTCGTTCCGGTTTTTGATAAGTATCAAGTAGATGTTGTTTTGAGCGGACATAGTCACGTTTATGAGCGTTCTTATTTGATGAAGGGGCATTCGGGGCATTCCACGAGTTTCAATAAAAACCAACACGTAGTTCAGGAAACAAACGCCTTTTACTCCAAAGATTCGCCACCAATTATTAACAAAGAAGACGGTACAATTTACATGGTAATTGGCTCGGCGGGACGTTTGGATTGGAACGGTAGACCGGACCCGCATCCGTCGTCGATTTACTCAGATTACAAAATGGGCGGTTCATCGTTTTTTACCGTGACAGATAACCGACTGGATTCAGAATGGATTTGTGCTGATGGAGAAATTCGGGATAAATTTACGGTATTTAAGAACGTCAATAAGAAAACATCTTACCAATTAGCCTATGGTGACTCGTTGGAGTTAAGTGCTTCTTGGTCAGGAAATTATCGTTGGTCTGAATTGGATAAGCAAACTAAAAGTGTTACGGTTTCGCCCAGAAAAAATACTACGTTTATTGTCACAGATTCGCTCGGATATTTACGTGATACTTTCTTAGTTTCGGTTTCTCCTCAGCCAGTTATCAAAACGCAAATTAACGCAAATCAAGTTTTTTGCGAGGGGAGACCGCTTAATATTGCTTTCACGGTAAATAACACGGATTTTGAAAAATGGACGTATCGGGTTGAGCTTTCAGATGCGGTGGGAAGTTTTGAAAATCCTGTTGTACTCGCAAACGGAAAGCAGCGGAATTTTACGGTTACTTTGCCCCAAAATACCAATTTGAATGGTACAGGTTATCAAATTCGGGTGATGCCTAACGGCGATATTTTCGAGGTTATTTCATCTCAAAATTTTAGAATAAATAGTGTTTCTTCGGCAAGATTCACAAACGATTCGCCGCTGCCTTTCAGCGAAAAAGTTACCCTAAAAGTATTTGTGGAAGGCACGCTTCCCGCCGAATTAAAAATTACTTCTCTGGAAAGCAAAGTTATTGAAAATCAGCAAGTTGAATTTGATGTTTCCGTCACCCAACCACTCGTTTTCAAGATCGAAAAGCTATCGAACATTTGCGGGGAAGGCATCGTAGATGACAGAACGATAGAAATTCTGCCGCCACTCGGATTAGAAAACGAAGGAGATAAAGTCAGCGTATTCCCCAACCCAACCAACGAGTTACTGATTATTGAAACGGCTGACCTTAGGAATGAAGCAGTTGAAATAAAAATTTATACCATTAGCGGTGTGCAAGTAAGCTCTAAAAAACTGCGTTTTAATAACCGACACGAAATGCGTATTGATAAACTTAGTGCGGGCACTTATTTTTTGGAAATTAACGCTGAGTCGAAAAAAATCAATAGACGGTTTACGGTTCAATAGTCAGCACTTTTTCTTAACTCTACGTTAACTACGGTGACTAACGCAACTTTGGAACAATTTTTGGATATTTGTCTTTATTATTAGCAGATTCTATCATTTCTAAATAAATTATTTCCGTGAAAAAAATATTCTTAGGTGCTTCTCTCTGCATTTTAGCTTCGCTTTCGGGCTGTAATTCGCAATCTCAGGAAACCGCTCAAAATGTTGCTTCGGTTTCTTCGCAACCAATTAATAAAAATGAAGTAACGTGGCAACCAACCATTGAGGCGGCGTTTGAACAAGCAAAAGCTGAAAATAAACTCGTTTTTGTGGAATGCTATTTACCCACTTGCCCGGTGTGTATCAGCATGGAGCCGTTCTTTAAAAAACCGGAAGTTGCGGTAAAATACAACTCCAATTTCGTGAATTACAAAATGGATTTGAGCCAACCAACTGGTAAGCCATATTTGGATGCGAAAGGTATTTTCTTGCCAAGCTTTCCTATTTTCTTATTCTTCGATGCTGACGGTAATCTTGTTCACAAAGATGAAGTAGAAACATCGGTTGAGTCATTTAACAAAGTAGCAGATAAAGCCCTAGATACTGGCAAACGTGCTTCCAGCTTTGCCAAACGTTTCGCAGACGGTGAGCGGAACATTCCGTTTTTGATTGATTACGCGAGTTACGCACGTGTAATAACAGATACTGCCGCTAATCTTTCAGCCGCTTCGGCGTTGTTCGAAATTTACCCTAAAGATAAAATAGGAACAGAAGAGAGCTGGAAAATAACCAAAAAAGCCGTCACAGATCTTGACAACGGTTTTGCCAAATACTGGTTCTCTAATTCTGCAAAAGCCGCCGAAATGGAGAAAAAAGACGGTCACGCCGGAAACGAGCAAAATATCTTGGGCGGCATTATTCAAGCATCGCTTTACAGCCCGCGGGGAAAAGCTTATAATTCGGCGAAACTCCAAACCGTAAAAAAGTATATGGGATTAGTTGGAGCCGCTCAATACGCCGACGGCGTGACGTGGGAATACGAAGTGAACGCCTTAATACGCGAAGGGAAAGCACCCCAAACAATTAATGTCGGCAATAAAATGGCAACCATTTACGCCACAA
>JANQUM010000307.1 GCA_030731175.1 Spirosomataceae bacterium | reverse complement strand
GCGAAAGATTTTGCAAAAACCCGCTTGTTGAGCGGACAGTTTTCTTCTAAAGAATTGGTGAACCAATTTGCCGGAGTAATCACCTACGCTGCCGGAAACGGAAATTTTGCGAGTATGGCTGCCGTGAGTGCCAAGGGCGTTCAGGGCGTTGCCGAGCAAGTTTTTGTGGATGTCGGCGAAGACGTGTACCAGAAATCACTTGCGAACGCCATCTTCCCCGAATCTCGGGCGTTAGTGGCGGCACATTTATCGATGGGTCATACCGTGACGATTGTTTCGGCGGCAACGCCGTATCAGGTTGAACCCGTTGCCAGAGATTTGGGTGTTGAGATCGTTCGCTGTACTCGCATGGAAGTTGAGAAGGGTTATTTCACGGGGAAAATCCTCGAACCCGCTTGTTGGGGCGAGGGAAAAGCCCAAGCCGGACTCGAACTCGCCGAAACCTATAAACTGGAGTTAGGAAAAAGCTTTTTCTACACCGATAGTTACGAAGATTTACCGTTGTTAGAAATCGTTGGAAATCCGCGACCAATAAACCCAGATTCCAAGCTGTCAATTCTTGCTTTCCAAAATGATTGGCCAGTGCTGAGATTCACCGAAGTAAATAATTCTAAAGTCACCAATTTGCTTCGTACGGGCGTTGCGAGCAGTATTTTCCTTCCTGCAATTGCGAAAGGCGTGTTAAACGGCGTGTCAAAAATGTCATGGAACGAAGGCTTGGATGCTATGTGGGCAACCGTCGGAGATTTGGGTGCGACCATCGCCGGAATTGAACTCGCCATCAAAGGCGAGGAGCATTTGTGGTCTTCCCGCCCCGCTGTTTTTATCTTAAATCACCAAAGTAACGCCGATTTTCTGATTGCCATAAAATTAATCCGAAAAGATGCCCGTGCAGTTGCCAAAAAAGAACTGCAAAGCGTACCTATTTTGGGGCAAATGATGGCGGCTTCTGGCACAATATTTTTGGATAGAACCGATAAAGACAAAGCAATTGAAGCCATGAAACCCGCCGTGGATAGCCTAAAATCAGGTAAATCTGTTGTGATTTTTCCGGAAGGGACCCGCAGTTACGATTATACGCTCGGAAGTTTCAAGAAAGGAGCGTTTCACCTCGCGATGGAAGCGGGCGTACCGCTAATTCCGATTATCTTGAAAAACGCCCACGATGTAATGCCACGTGGCAAAAATGTTTTTAACCCAACCATGGTTCAGGTAATTGTGAAACCGCCAGTACACACCCACGATTGGACTAAGAAAAACATGAACGATAAAATCGCCGAAGTGCGGGCGTTATTTTTGGAAGAATTAGGACAGACTGTTTAATTGTGAATTAGTGATTTTGCAAATTGGTGAATACTTCACTCGCAAAGTCACTAATTTACTACTTCATAATTAATGAAAAAAACTATGCTAAAAGTAGGAATAATCGGAGGAGGATCTTGGGGTACAACGGTGGCTTCTTTAGTAGCTCGAAACGCTCACGCAACCCTTTGGGCTCGTGACGAGCAAACGGTGAAAGACATTAACGAACATCACCAAAATAAAAAGTACCTCAACGGTTTTCCGTTGAATAAAAGCCTCAAAGCGAGTAACTCGCTCGAAGATACCCTTTCCGATGCAGACGTAATTGTGATGGCGGTTCCGTCGCAGAATTACCGCAGCGTACTTGAGAACATGAAACCTTTCGTCCGTCCCTGGATTCCGATTGTGAGCCTTACCAAAGGTCTGGAGCAAGGCACGTGTTTACGCATGACGCAAATTGTAGAGAATTTTTTCCCGGAACATCCCGTAGGAGTTTTGACCGGCCCGAACCTCGCAAAAGAAATTTTACAAGGTCAAGCCGCCGCCGCCGTTATTGCGATGGAAGATAAAAACATTGGTAAAGCATTACAGAAAATATTCAGCACCGGGCTTTTTCGGGTTTATACTAATAATGATGTAATTGGCTGTGAAGTAGCGGGAGCGTTGAAAAACGTGATTGCAATAGCTGCCGGAATGGGCGATGGGGCAGGAGCGGGAGATAACACAAGAGCAACGGTAATTACCCGTGGACTTTCAGAGCTTTCTCGGCTTGGCGTAGCCATGGGCGGAAAACGGCGTACGTTCGCAGGTCTTGCCGGAATGGGAGATTTACTCGCAACGTGTATCAGCCCGTTGAGCCGCAACCGCAGCGTAGGAATAAAACTCGGACAGGGAATGAAAATTGACGAAATAATTGCTGAAATGTCTATGGTAGCCGAAGGTGTAAAAACCAGCGGTGTTGTGATAGAACTCGCAAAAAGATACGGCGTTGAAATGCCGATTGCCCACGAAGTATATAAAGTAGTAAACGGCGAAGGCACGATGATGGAATCGTTCCGTGGCTTGATTAAAACGCAAAGCGGGAAGGAATCTGAGCCGGGGTGATAGCCCCTTGATCCCTAAAGGGGACTTATTGATTTCTTGGAAAATAAATAAGATTTACTTGAATATCATTTTCAACGGTAACTCAAACCCATTCAAAGTTTTGCTTTTAATGCTATCAGAAACTGCGAGCGGTCGTCCGGCTTGGAACGTTCCGTTTTTGAGGTAGAAAAATAATGCGGTATCATGTTCGGGGTCAATAATCCAGTATTCCAAAACTCCGGCTTCTTCGTAAAGTTCGTACTTTGTTTTTATTTCCCTTTTTGAATTTCCCGGCGAAAGAATTTCAACGACCACTTCGGGAGCACCAGAGCATCCTTTTTCGTCTATTTTAGAAATATCGCAGATTACGCAAATATCTGGCTGAACAACGGTCTGGATTTGCTCGTCGTTTTTGGTTCGCTCCAAACGCACATCAAAAGGTGCGTAGAATACTTCGCAGGGTGAGTTATCTAAGAATTTACCTAATGCAAAACTGATATTCCAAGAAATACGCTGATGCCGACTCGCCGGAGCGGGAGACATGGCGAATATTTTCCCTTTTATTAGTTCGATCCTATCTTTAAAACGCCACGTCAGATAATCGGCGTACGAATAAGTTTTCGAAAGCTCTAATTGATCTATACTGGTAATTTCCATGTGGTTGCTTTTTACTTATTATCAAAGATAATCGAATTTTTCTGATAAAGCATGCCTTCCCATTCGCTGTAACTTTTCTGTAACTTCCTGCTAGTATCTTTGTGCTATAATTAATCAATAGACACAAATTTTAATACATAATATCATGGAAAATACAATCGAAAAAACAGCTCCAGTTGCAAAGGTTACAACTAAAAAAGCCGTAACACGTAAGCCTGCTGCTAAAAAAGCTACTCCGGTAGCTGCAAAGAAAACGGTACAAGTAGCAGCTAAGTTTGACACTACTAAAGCGGTAAACGCCGTAGCAGAAGCTGCAAACGAAGTGCAGGAAACTACAATGGAAATCAAAAACGCTGTTGTTAAAACTGTAAATGATGTAAACAAGAAAGTCACTACTTCAGTAAACGACATGAACAAAAAAGTAACAGCAACTGTGAAAGACGTAAACGATAAAGTTACTTCTTCGGTTAAGAAAATGAACAAAGAAGTAATGGAAACAGCTTCTGAGATCAGCACTACAACTACTAAATTAGCCAACGAAGTAGTAGAGAGCTTGAAAGTAAACGAGCGTATTGCTAACGTGAAAGAAGTGGTTACAAACCCAAACAAGTATGCTTTGGAAGCAACCAACAACTTGATCGACAACGTAGAAACTAACACCATCAAGTGGCAAAAAACAGCCGATAAGGCGTTCACAACTGGTTTGAAATTAGCCGTTATGCAAGAAGAATTAATTTTCTCTTCTCTTGAAGCGGTTAAAACGCACGTTGGCACTACGGCAATGCGTGTAAAAAATCTTTTCGGTTTAGAA
>JANQUM010000306.1:3035-3857 GCA_030731175.1 Spirosomataceae bacterium | reverse complement strand
CGGTTCAAGATGCTCAATATCTGAATATTTATTTATCCCGAAAAGAGCTCGAGATCACTCAGAGAATTGATAGAAGTGAGCCAAATAAAGTAATTTTGAAACATGCCGATGGAACATCTAAAATGCTTTTTGATTTTGAAGGGACTAAGTACCGGTATTAAATCAGCAATTAATATAAAGAAATGAATAACACGTCAAAAAAAATATTTGCAATTTCGCTCGGCATAAGCCCAGTGATTTTGATGGCGTACCTGTTTAATCGTTATGCAGTAAATATTCCGCATTGGGACGATCACGCACTTAAAGGCTTTATTCTAAGTCTTGATTTTGCCAAAAGTCTAGCCGATCAGATAGAGTTATTCTTTGCTTTTCATAATGAACACCGTATCGTTTTTACACGCTTTGTAACGTGGTTAATTGTGAAATTTAACGGCTCAATTGATTACCGCATAATGATGATTATCGGTAATTCGGCCATTATTGGAATATGGATTTACTTTATTTCGTGCGTTAACAAATACCGTCTTTCAGCCTGGTACATTGCAATTTCTGGCTGGTTGCTTTTTTCGCTCGCTATTTCTGAAAACTTCTTTTGGGGAATGGCTTCGGTTCAAAACTTTTGGGTGATTTTTTGGTCGTTGACAACTTTCTATTTGCTTATTTACGGCGAAATGGAAGACATGCGAAACCCGTTTCATAACCGCAGTGAAGTGCTTTTAAACGCAAAGCCTTTAAACCGGTTGATGTTTTATTCCGCAATTGCAACTTCATTACTTGCACTTTTTACAAGTGGAAATGGCTTGTTAGTTCCGGTGATAGGCG
>JANQUM010000306.1:0-3025 GCA_030731175.1 Spirosomataceae bacterium | reverse complement strand
AAACGATTCATCACCGCTCTTTACTGGTCGCTTAGTGTTGGATTGGTAACGCTGATCCATTTACTAACCGGAGAGCCGCGACCTGACGAAGTCAATGCAATTTCTGACGTGACATTTAATCAGGTTTTATCAGGGGCAACTACTCTTGCTGGAGCCATATTTGATACAGATTGGGCATTTCCGGGCTTGCGTTTTAAAGTAGCCCAGGGGATTGGTGGGGTATTGATAATCATTAGTATCGTTCTTTTCTTTAGAAGGATTTTCATTAATTATTCGCTCCGGCTAAATCCCTACGTTTTAGTCAAACGTCAAACCGATTTATTCATGTCGGCAACAATTCTTTTTGTCGGGGGAACGATTTTGGGCATCATATTTAGCCGTTCGGGGCTAGGAATGAACGTTTTCTTGACTGGTAAGTACAAAATTTACAGTATTTTACTTCTAATAGTTTGTACGCTTTATTTGGGAAGGTTGCTTCAAAAAAAATACCGCCAAATCGGAATTATTGCGGCTGTACTTTTGAGTATAGGATTATGGGTAAATAGTTATTTTAACGATTATCAGTTTGTGCAAAATCAATACATGCAACGCCGCGTGGACCTCGCCAACTGGAAAAAGGAAGCAAGGGCAAATAATGTTGATTTTCCTAATTACCCCTACAAAGCACCTGAGGTAAACTTATTTGATGACGTGAGTTTTGAAAGCTATGCAACTGCTGATTCTTTGATAGATCATGTTCAAATATTAGGTGACGAAGTTATTTTCATTGAAAACGATTTGGAAGCGGTAAATCAACAAGTTTACTTTATTTTAAAGTCAGAAACGAAGACTTATTATTTTTCTACGAAGCCCCAACGTAATAAGTCTCGTATTGGGATATTCAAAAACTATTTTCAAAATGGCTTTACAGTGACTGTTTCGAGATTTGACGTTGATACAGATTTTTATCAAGTGTATGTGATGATCAGAAATAAGAAAAAGCAGTCGCTGATTACTAACGGTAAACTGATAAGAATCGACGGTCTGTTGCGTAACGTGGTCAAAACAAATTGGTAAATTATGAAAATAGGCTACATTCGGTTGGTTGCCAATTCTCCTTAGTTTAGTGGCGTATGTTTTAATAGTGATTTGGTCAAAAGCTAGTGGTGAAGGCCATAATTTTGTTACAGAAGTACCTCTCAGGCTGTTTGAGTCGCTGCTTTCAATTGCAATCATCGGCAAAATTGTGGTCAATGATTTTGAGAAAACCGAGAATTGGCTAACTAAGATGTTGTCTGGGGCGGTGGTAGTTTATATCGGGAAAATCAGCTACGGTATTTACATTTACCATAATTTCGTCTACAATTTTTACCATACGCCCGACAGCAGTGTAATTGTTAAATTACTGAATACGATGCAAGAATTTGTAGTTGATCCCACACTATTTATAGTCTTGAAAATTTGCTTTTTGGCATCCGTTACCGTTGCAATTGCAAGTCTGTCTTGGTTTTTGATTGAGAACCCAATTAACAAAAAGAAGGAACAATTCGGCTACTGATAACGTCTTGCTTCTGTTAAACCAAAGCATCCTCCTAACTTTATGACTTCACCTTATTTGCAAATCTTGTATTGGTCGCTTTTCATTTTTGGTGGCTATCTGCTCGGATTATTAATAAAAAAATATGCTTTACCGTTTATAGGAAACGCCACAAAGCGTACAGAAATAATTCTGGACGACGCCCTGATATCGGGCGTTCAGCGTATTGCAGTTCCAATTACCACGCTTGTTGGCTTTAGTTTTGGATTTATTTTTACTTCCATCTTTAGCGAATATCGTCTTGGTATCAAGCGAGTAATTGTTGTGTGTTTTATTTTATTGATAACATGGGCCGCGATAATTATCGTTGATGAAATTGCCCATTTTCAAATGAATAAAATCGGGAAAAGCCTTCCCAAATCTTCGATTTTGTTAAATCTAATCAACGTACTGCTGGGGTTGATTGGCTTATTATTTATACTACAATACCTGGGAATATCTATTCTCCCCGCTTTAACTGCTCTCGGCGTTGGAGGTTTGGCGGTTGCTTTAGCACTACAAGATACACTCTCTAATCTTTTTGCCGGTTTGCAATTAGTCGCTTCCAAGAAAATCAAGGTGGGCGATTACCTCATCTTATCTGCAAACGAAGAAGGTATTTTGGAAGATATTTCTTGGAGAAATTCGACAATCCGAACACTTATTAACCACATAATTATTATACCGAACGGCACGCTGGCAAGTAGCATTGTAAAGAATTTTGCGTTGCCAGACACAGAAAATTCAATACTCATTCCCGTTGGCGTAGCGTATGATAGCGATTTGGAACACGTAGAACGAGTTACGATTGAAGTGGCTAAAAAAATTCAAGAGACCATCGAAGGTGCCACCCGTAATCATCAACCCTTTACCAGATACAACCTCTTTGCCGATAGTAGCATAAACTTCAACGTAGTGCTACGTGGAGATAATTTTGCGAGTCAGTTCTTGATGCGGCATGAGTTTATAAAGGCTCTTCACAAACGTTATGAGCAGGAAGGAATCGAAATTCCATTCCCGATCAGGACCCTTTACCATAAAAATAGCATAGAACAGAAAAGCGACGATAACTCGTAATAAGCTGTTATTTTTCAAGAATAATAAATTCAACCCGGCGGTTTTGGCTACGATTTTCCTCCGAATCATTTTGTGCAATTGGGGCCGAATCGCCCATTCCTTTAAATTTGATGCGTTTTCCGTCAATTCCTTCGCCAATAAGGTATTGTCTAACTTCAAGTGCTCTCCGTACAGAAAGTCGTTTGTTGAGTTTGGAGTCGCCCTGATTATCGGTGTGCCCAACTACCTCAATCTTCAATTTTGGGTTATCCTGCAGCATTTTCAGTAAACCCTCCAATTGACCGTAAGATTCTGGTAAAATACTCGCTTGTCCAACGTCAAAATATACTTTGTCAAGCCGGAAGGTATTTTCGTCCACTTCTACGGGAGCGATATTTTCTTCGATTTCAATTT
>JANQUM010000305.1:3213-3867 GCA_030731175.1 Spirosomataceae bacterium | reverse complement strand
CTTTAATTTTACCGATTTTTGGGTGAAGCTCGGGATGAATAAAGTCGCAGATTTTTTCAATCGCCGTATTAAAAGCCTCGGCGGTCAACACAAACCCGATTAAGAAAACGATAATCAGCCATTCTTTTTTATTGATTCGGAGCGTAAACGAAGTCAAAATCACGATCAGAAATGCGAGCAAATGCATTCGAAAGTTATTCTCCGTTCGTGCCAAATCACCAATTCCAGTAAAGGCATATTTAAAGCTTTTCAACGTTTTCTTGAAGTTCATGTTCTATGTTGAATAAAGAATAGTAGGCGATATAGATAACTGAAAGCACAATTCCGAACAAAAGAGTCGTTTTCAATGCAAGTGGATTTTGTAAATCTCTAATGCAGATTTTAACCAAATACATCGGATCAGAAATAATGTTCCAAGAGTTTAAGCGTGAAAAACGCCCGAGATAAATACCGAAACCCGAAGCCATCATACTTCCAAAAATCAACAACCATGCTCCTGCCCTGCTAAAAAAAGTATTCAGCAAATCATGTATAATTTGAATGGAATAAATTCCAATTAATAGTCCTGTAAATGCTGCCACAAAAATCCCGAGCGAATCATACCACCAAAGTTGCTGGTCAAGGTTATGCAAATGCACCAAATCAGTAATGATA
>JANQUM010000305.1:0-3203 GCA_030731175.1 Spirosomataceae bacterium | reverse complement strand
AAAAGCGAAGTGAGTTTAGCACTTTTTAACCGACGGGCAACCAACGCAAAGAACAGCGGAATCCACGCCAAAAACAAGTTCCACATCAAACCAAAACCGAGGTAAAAGTCGGTGCGGTAAAGCCGAATAAATAAAAGGGAAACGCACAAAATTGAAAGAATGACAAACGCTTTTGTGACTTTACTAATCTTCATAAATCGTAAATATTTTAAAAGAACTTTGAGATACAAAGTAAATTCAAATAAACTTACGATTTACAATTTATCTATAAAAAATTATGAGTTAGTCCACTTCGGAGAACGCTTTTCGATAAAGGAATTAATGCCTTCGGCTGCATCATTTGAGCCTTTCAGGGCTTCAAGCGTAGCTTTTAGCATCGTGTAAACTTGTGCGTCGGGGGTAGAAGAAAGTTTTTTTGCGGCGGCAATTCCTTCGGAAATTGCGAGTGGAGATCCGAGAAATAGGTTTTGAAAAAACTCATTTTCTGCATTTTGCAGGTTAGATGCGTCAATTATTTCGGTAACTAATCCGTCTTGCTTTGCTTCGGTTGCAGTGTAAGTTTGCCCCAAACTGCACCATTCAATCAGCTTTCGTTCGGTCATTGATTTACTGAGCGATTTCATCACCTGAAACGGAAAAATTCCTCGTTTTACTTCGGGAAGCGTGAACGATGCATTTTGCGTAGCGAGCACGAAATTACATTCCGCCACAATTAAAAATCCACCGGCGTAAACTGGGGCGTTTACAACGGCAATTGTCGGTTTTTTGATTTCAGAAATCAATTGTCCGAGAGAAATATCTATTCGGGGGAAGTCAGGGTTCGGCGTTTCTAATTCAGGATTTTTGAAAACCTTCAAATCCATTCCTGCACTAAATACTGAACCGTTTGCCTTGAACACCACCGCCCAAACGTCCTGAATTTCAGCACTTTCACTCAAAGCGAAGGCAATTTCATCAATCATATTTGGCGTGAACGCATTTCGCTTATCCGGTCGGTTTAACGTGATGGTCAGCTTATGATTATCTTCGGAAACTTCGATTAGTTTGTAAGGGTTTGTCATCGAATCTGTTTTTATGCTGTGCAATATATCCTCCAAAACGCTTCAAACTGCATTTCGGAATTAGCAATTTTAGTGTAATGGACGAGAAAATTCGTTAAGAATGCAAAACTGTTTGAGCAAAGCGAGTTTTTTGAATTTAGAATTTCCCCGTTTATTTCACGTTAAGAAATAGATATAACCTTGATTTTTGCTTATTTGTATTAAGACAAACAAGAAGGGAATTCTTACTATTTGAGATTTGAAACAAACTCATTGGCGAATAATTTATACTAATAACAACCTCAACCAATCAACTCCAAAAACTTCCCTTTCATTTCTTCAATCTGAACTTCATTTGCCACGTTAAAATGACTCAGTAAATCCTCCATCGGCATATTTCCGGTTAAATCATCTTTAGCCATCGGGCAACCGCCGTAACCGAGCATTGCTCCGTCAAAACGTTTAATTCCCGAATTTTCGGCAGCTTTTATTTTTGAAAGTGATGTTTCAGGCGTTGTGTGTAAATGTACGCCGATTTCCATTTCGGGAAAATTTTGGACGGCGTGTTTACAAATCCGTTCGATAGATTCGGCATTTGCCACGCCAATTGTATCTGATAATGAAATGGTTTTGATTCCAATTTCGGAGAATACTTTCAACCATTTCGTAATGATTTCTTCGTTCCATTCGTCGCCGTACGGATTACCGAAAGCCATTGAAAGGTAAACAACCAACTCTTTATTTTTCTCTAAAGATAGTTCGTTTATCCGCTTCACAACGTCAAGCGATTCTGCAATTGAAGAATTAGTATTTCGTTGCTGAAAAGTTTCCGAAACGGAAAAAGGGAAACCAAGGAAATCAACGTTTTGATACCTTACCGCGTCGGTTGCTCCGCGTTCGTTAGCTATAATTGCTAAAAGTTTCGTTTGGGAAGTTGACTTATCTAAGCGTTCGATAACCTCCGACGTATCAGCCATTTGTGGCATCGCTTTCGGCGAAACAAAACTTCCAAAGTCGATGACATCAAACAGATTCAACGACAACAAATAATTCAAATACGCAACTTTTTTGTCGGTTGAAATAAATGGTTTTAAGCCCTGAATTGCATCCCGTGGGCATTCGATTAGTTTCATTTCTTCTTAGATTGGAGGTAAGAGATTTGAGACTTAAAATAAGTCATAAAGCCGCGAGCATAAAATTATTTTATCTTCGCGGCTTTATCCCTTCGTGGTTAAAATAATACCTTAATTTCCTTTAGTCAATTCTCTGGCTATCACCAGTTTCTGAATTTCGGATGTGCCTTCGCCGATGGTGCAAAGTTTTGCGTCTCGATAAAACTTCTCGGCAGGATAATCTTTTGTGTAGCCGTAACCACCGTGAACCTGAACACCTTCCTCAGAAACCCTAACCGACATTTCGGAAGCAAAATATTTCGCCATTGCGGCTATTTTAGTCACCTTTTCTCCGTTGTTTTTTAGTTCTCCCGCCTTGCGAATCAATAATTCGGAGGCCTCCACCTGCGTTGCCATGTCAGCAAGTTTGAAGCTGATTCCTTGAAACTGCATAATTGGTTTTCCGAATTGCTCCCGTTCCTGAGCGTATTTCAACGCCGCTTTGTACGCACCTCGTCCGATACCCAAAGCAAGTGCGGCGATAGAAATTCGTCCGCCATCCAATAATTTTAACGATTGCACAAAACCGTCTCCAAGTTCGCCAATTAATTGATCTTTGTGGACTCTGCAATTGTCAAAAAACAAGCAAGCAGTTTCTGAGGCACGCATTCCCATTTTATTTTCTTTCTTTCCCGATGTAAAACCAGGCGTTCCTTTTTCGATAATAAAAGCAGACATTCCTCTTGAATCGCCTTTTTCTCCGGTTCTAACAATAACCACGGCAACATCGCCAGAAATGGCGTGCGTAATGAAGTTTTTTGAGCCGTTTATCACAAAATAATCGCCGTCTTTCTCCGCAAATGTCGCCATTCCTCCGGCATCAGAACCCGTATTTGTTTCGGTCAAACCCCACGCTCCTATCCACTCGCCAGAGGCAAGTTTTGGCAGGTAAAATTTCTTTTGATCTTCGTTGGCAAACGACAATATATGATTGGTACAAAGCGAGTTATGAGCCGCAACTGATAAACCGATTGAACCGCATACCTGCGAT
>JANQUM010000304.1:2122-3909 GCA_030731175.1 Spirosomataceae bacterium | reverse complement strand
GGTAAAGTAATTGTAGAATTCGAAGATAGCCCAGACGAACTCATTACACACATTATTGATGACGGCTCGGGAATTCCAGAAGAACACCACCAACGTATTTTTGAACGTTTTTACCGAATTGAAAAAAGTCGAAATAAAGAAATGGGCGGAACTGGCCTCGGGCTCGCTATTGTTAAACATATCGTAAATGCCCATAACTCTACCGTTACGCTTAAAAGTCAACCAAACAAAGGTACACAGTTTCGGTTTGCCCTCGGCAGAGAACCAAGTATCGAACAATCTCTTATAAATGAATCTGAACAGCTACAAAAAACTACCTAAATCTCTTAAATTCAGCGACTTAATTATTCACGAAGACGAGGATTTCGTAGTAATTAATAAGCCCCCTTTTGTCTCAAGCCTTGACGAACGCACCGCCGATAATACCGCAAGTATATTGCAAATGGCACGAGAATACACCCAAGACCCGCAGCTATGCCACCGGCTGGACAAAGAAACTTCTGGTGCGTTAATTATTGCCAAAAACCCCGAAGCGTATCGCCACGTTGCGATGCAATTTGAAAATCGCGAAATAATAAAAGCTTACCACGCCGTAGTAAACGGAGTGCATGAGTTTGATAATGTATCGGTTTATTTACCAATAGCCCCGCTAAAAAATGGAACTGAAGTAAGAATTGACCGCGTAAAAGGAAAAATTGCCGAGACGATTTTTCATACACTGAAAGTGTACCAAAAGCATACTTTAGTGCAGTGCCTGCCAATAAGCGGCAGGATGCATCAAATCAGGGTACATTTGCAGTGCTTGAAAGCCCCAATTGTGTGTGATCCAACTTACGGTGGAGATTATATTTACCTTTCTGAATTAAAACGAAAATTTCACCTCAAAAAAGGCACAACGGAGCTCCCACTGATTAAGCGAGTTGCTCTTCACGCCCACGGAATAAAATTCAAATTATTATCAAATGAAGAAATCAAAATCGTTGCTCCTTACGCAAAAGATTTTGAGGTACTGATTAAACAGTTGGATAAAGTTTAGGCTGAAACCAACTCCGCTACTTCACGCCCAGTTTTCATTGCGGCATTCAGCGAAGGATACGCTAAATAGTCGCCGCAGCGGTATATGTTTTCGGAGATTTTATAACTGCTACTCTCGGGTTTTCCGTCGTAGAAACTAACCGCCTGCGGAATTTCCTGTTGATCTAATAAACGCCAAGCATTTACCGACGAACCGAACCACTCGTGTAGTTCACGTTTTGCTTGTTCAACTTGTTTCACTTTACTCATTCCTTTTCCGTCACGAAGCGTAACCGAAATCAGCGTTTTCCCCGCCGGGGCGTACGCCGCAGAAACGTCAGACGGCACGCACATATGATGCACCAATTGCCGACGATTGGGATTCAGCGTTAGGTACTTTTTACCCTCCATTGGGGAGAAATCTGCCGAAAAGTACAAGCAAGTTGTTGCGTTGTAAGCTCGCACATTTTCAACGTTTAGTAGCTTATCAGTGGCTTCAGGATTTGTAGCGAATACAATTTTATCCGCCGAAACGGTTGTTCCATCAGCTAATTTCAGAACATTGCCTTCGATTAACTCAACCGCTACGTTCATCCTGACCGAAGCGGCTGGAAGGTTTTGCAGTAATTGCAACGGTATTTGCTGCATTCCGTATTCGGGAATTGCGGCGTTTCCTTCAAAGAATTGCTTGAAAGTGAAACGAAAAAAGTTACTTCCAGTTAATAGTTCTTCCTCCAAAAATACGCCAGCGAAGAATGGTCGAAAAAACGTGT
>JANQUM010000304.1:0-2112 GCA_030731175.1 Spirosomataceae bacterium | reverse complement strand
GGTTGAAACGGCATCTTCGGCAATTAAATCATCGCTTGAAGCTAATTTCACTTCCCCAATTAATTTGGCAATTTTGAGTTTATCAACTAACGAGCCAACTCCTGAGAAGGCCATCGGAATAAAAGCCAACGGATTCCTGAATGGGTTTTGCATCGTCATAAAGCCATCGCCTTTCCTTATTTTTGCTCCCGACTCAAAATTTTTGAGATTAAGCGAATCGTAATCAAGGAGTTTTTTAGCCTCTGGGTAATTTGTTTGCAGCACCTGAAATCCCCGGTCGAGCAAATAACCGTCAATAGTAGCCGTTTTTACCCGCCCACCAGCTGAATCACTCGCTTCAAGTAGCAGAAATTTCACTCCTTTTTTGTGCAAATAATTAGCACACGTCAAACCTGAAACGCCTGCTCCAATTATTACTACCGGAAAATCGTGCATATAAACTTTTATTAAAAACCTTTCGTTTGAACGATTGATGCATCCGAGCCGATTATCGGTCAAAGCTTTAACATTAACCGTAAAGTTTGTTTTTTAATTCTAAAAACACTTATTTGATTGCTTAAATTGCACCTAAAATACATCAACATTCAACTTGAGCCTTAGTAAAACAAGGTTCACCACAAATAATTTTATGGACATTGAAGTCAAAAAATCAGGCGAATTTAATTATATCGACGAAGGACAGGGAGAAATCATTCTAATCTTGCACGGCCTTTTTGGTGCATTAAGCAACTTCGAAAGCGTTGTAGCAGGCTTTAAAGGTGATTACCGCGTAATCATTCCGGTAATGCCCATTTACGATATGCCTGTAAAACAAGCTGGACTTGAAGGCTTACAAGCCTTTATCGAACGTTTTGTGGATTTCAAATCGCTCGACAACATGATTCTATTAGGCAATTCTCTCGGCGGTCACGTAGGTTTACTCTATACATTGGCTCACCCTGAAAAGGTAAAATCGTTGGTTTTGACAGGAAGTTCTGGGCTATTTGAAAATACAATGGGCGGCTCTTTTCCAAAAAGAGGAAGCTATTCCTACATTAAGGAGCGGGTAGAATACACCTTTTATGATCCCAAAACGGCAACCAAAAACTTGGTGGACGAATGCTTCGAGGTTACTTCCAGCATTCCGAAGTGCATGAATATCCTGCAAATTGCTAAATCTGCCCAAAGGAATAACATGGCGAAAGAGATTACGAATATCACCGCTCCAACCCTATTAATTTGGGGGCTGAATGATACCATTACGCCGCCAAGCGTTGGCCATGAATTTGACCGTCTGATACCAAACTCGGAATTGTTTTTCATCGACAAGTGCTGCCACGCACCCATGATGGAGCGTCCCGAGCTGTTCAACAAAATACTTAAAAAGTATCTCACAAAATTGAAGGCGAATGATCTTGTAAATGCGTAAATGAGTTACAAACTATTCTCTCAACCAAACAAAGGAGTTACAATATGCTTGCCATAGATTTAGTAGATTACGATATCCCGGCGTTGAGAACTACCGATACGATTGCGAAAGCATTACGATTAATGGAGGAAAGTCGCTTATCGCAACTTGCCGTAATTGCCGACGATAAATACTTGGGAATGATCGAGGAAGACGCCTTACTCGATTACGACGAAGATGAACTCATTGGAGTTATTCAACCCGATTTTTCGGGCGTTTTTGTACTTGCGTTCCAGCATTTATACGAATTATTAGGTACGGCATCTCGCTACGAGCTAAAAGTGCTCCCCGTCTTGGACGAAAACAATGTATTTGTCGGAAGCGTACCTTCCACTGACGTCTATCAGCATTTGGCGAGGCAAATTGGCACCTATGAGCCAGGAGCAATTATAGAAATGAGCCTGCCCAACCGCGATTATTCATTAAGTGAAATTAGCCGCTTGATAGAATCTGAGAACGCTAAAGTCACTAGCAGCTATATCACCGGAAATACGCAGGACTTTACCAACCCGCTAAGGGTAACACTGAAACTTAACAAAACCGACATTTCTGCTATTGTGGCTACGCTTGAGCGGTTTGGCTACATCGTAAACGCCGCCTACGCACACGCACCAATTGCCAACGGCGACCAAGACCGCTATGACATGCTGATGAAATATTTGAGC
>JANQUM010000303.1 GCA_030731175.1 Spirosomataceae bacterium | reverse complement strand
CCATTGACCCCGAAAAAAGGCAACCGTTCGATATTGAGTTTACTGCGGTTAATTTTATCACTAAAAACGAAGTTATAGTAAGAGCAAAGGGCAAAGCCGAGTTTTCGCCAGAACAACAAATAGCACTTAGCTTAAACGGAACCGTTCAGGATATTACCGAACAACGAAAGTTTACCGAGGAATTAGAAAAACAGATTCAGGTTCGGACTCAAAAGTTAGACGAAGTAAACACAGAATTAGCGGCGAAAAACCGGACTTTGGAGCGGCGAAACAAAGAACTTCGTTCGTTTTCTTACATTTCAAGTCATGACTTACAAGAGCCCCTGCGTAAAATTCAGACGTTTGCATCCCGCATTGTAGAAAAAGAATACGATAATTTATCAGAGAAAGGCCGAAACTATTTTGACCGGATGCGTGCCTCCGCAAACCGGATGCAAGCCCTGATTCAGGATTTACTTTCGTACTCGAAAATAGACAATAATCACGGTGAAGTTGCGGTGACGCCAATCAATGAGCTTTTGAATGAAGTTATTTCTGAGTTGAGGGAAGAAATTGAAGAAAAAAATGCAACCGTGACAATCACAGGATTTTCCGAGATTACACTCGTTCACTTCCAGTTCTTCCAGTTATTCTACAACTTGCTCACCAACTCCTTCAAATTTGCAAGACAAGGCGTTTCCCCTGAAATCTCGATTCATTCAGAAATAATTGTAATCAACCACAGCGACGACTTTTTTGAAAACGGGAAAAGCTACTGCCGCATTATTTTTAAAGACAACGGCATTGGCTTTGAAGCCGCCCAAAACCAACGAATTTTTGAATTATTTCAACGCCTTCACGGCAAAAGCCAATTTGAAGGAACGGGCATTGGGCTTGCCATTGTGAAGAAAATAATTGAAAACCATAAAGGCAAAATAGAGGCGTTGGGCGTACCAGACGAAGGTGCAACGTTTGTGATTCACTTACCTGCGTAATGTTGATTATTTAGTCATGCTGATGCAAACCGTACGTTTTTTCTCCAGCGGTAATTTCGGCATCAATAAAATTTTCACGAGGAGGTAACGGGCATATATAGCTTACGTTATAATTGCAATAGAAATTGTGAGCCTTATTAAAGTCAACAGTAATTTCATCGTCATTTACCGCTCTTTTCTCAATATTGATGTACCTGCCACCTCCGTAAGTTGAAATGGTATTAGTTTTATCATTAAAAGGGAGCAAATAAGTTTCGCCCTCGTCAAATACCTTTAGCTCAACAGCTTTTCCGTTGATGACCAATTTCGCAATTCCCGCAAGCGGTATCTCGTTTTGTGTGCTATCTGTCATCATTATAGTGAAGGTTTCGTTTGCTTTCGAATGAATAAATTCTCCTTGAACAACAAAACTTTCATTTGGATCAAAATACTCAAAATGCTCAAACGTATCAAGATTTATCGGCGAATCTTCCATCGACAAAATAGTCTGCTTATAGTCTTCCCTGCTTCGCTCAATACCTTCGGCAAAAGGTAATTCTGTTGACAAACTATAATAAAGCGTGATTATTAACACCACAAAGAGACCGCCCGCAAACCATTTATTTTTAAGCATAAGAAAAATCTGTCTGAACCGTTTAGAAACTGTTTGAGTTTATATGTTTTAAAACACTTCGCAAAAATATATGTTCACTGGAATAATCGAAAATGTCGCAGAATTAGTTTCGTTTGAGGAAAATGGCTCAAACGTCACGTTTAAATTTGCCTGCAAACTTACGCACGAATTAAAGATCGATCAAAGCGTATCGCACAATGGTGTTTGTCTAACCGTAGATTCTATCGCTGCAGATGGCTCGTTTTACACCGTTACTGCAATTGAAGAAACGTTAAAAAAGACGAATTTAGGAAAACTTCAAGTCAACGATTTGGTGAATCTCGAACGCTGCATGCTTGCGAACGGGCGTTTTGACGGCCATATTGTGCAAGGGCACGTTGATCAAACCGGCGTTTGCAGTTCAATCGAAGAAAAAAACGGGAGCTGGGAGCTTCGCTTCACCTATGACGAAACCCAAGGAAATATCACGGTAGAAAAAGGCTCAATTTGCATTAACGGCACAAGTCTAACCGTTTTTAATACCGCAAAAAATGCTTTTTCGGTTGCGATAATACCGTACACTTGGGAACACACCAATGTTCACAAATTGAAGATTGGAGATTCGGTAAACCTCGAATTTGACATTCTCGGAAAATACATGCAACGCATTCTTTCTGAAAAGTTAATTTAAATGGTATAACTTTGCCCTCAAATAACCCTCTAACCTTTTACTATGGCAGCATTTAGCACCAATAAAGCTTCGGATGTACTTACCCACGTTGGTATAATCGTTGCATCGTTCATTATTTTGTTCTTGTTGTTTTTCTTCATATACCTTCCGTGGCGAACAAACCACGGCGAGTCAATCACCGTGCCTGACCTCAAGGGTTTGACGATGAGCGAAGCCGAGGATTTACTGGACGATAAAAACCTGCTGTACGCCATCAGCGATTGCACATTTGTGGTAAACGCTACGCCGTTAACCGTTTTTTCGCAATACCCAAAACCAAACGCAACTATCAAGGAAGGTAGAAAAATTTACCTGACCATTGTGTCTGATAACGCTCCAATGGTGACATTGCCCGACGTATTGAACCGCTCTTTTGAAAGCGGTAAAAACCAAATTGCCAGCGTTGGCTTTATTGTGGACAAACCAGAATACATTCCCGCACTCGAGGAAAATACAATTCTGAAAATCAAAATGAACGGTAGTGAAATAACTCCCGGTCAGAAATTTCAGAAAGGTTCTAAAATTACGCTTGTAGTAGGCGATGGCTACGGAAACCAATCCGTTATTGTTCCGGATTTTGTTGGCATGCCATTTGAAGAAGCAGAGGTATTGATAACTGGTTCAGGGCTAAATATTGGAAATATCATGTACGAAAACAACCCATCGGCACCTGCAAATAGCGTGCTGAAACAACGCCCCCAACCCGGCAATAAATTACGGATGGGCGACGTTGTTGATATTTGGGTTGCAGGTTACGCTTCAGAGCCAGAAAACAATTGAAATGTCCTCAACGGTGAGTGCTACAATTCCCGAAATTAACTAAACGTTCAATGATTTGCGTGAAAAGGTTTTATTGCTTCGTTTTGCTTCTGGCTGGTGGTATTTTACTCAGTTTTACCGTACCCGTCCAATCGCAGGCGTTGAAAATTCCTTTTTACGATGACTTTTCAAAACCCGGCCTATTAACTCCGGATTCTACGCTGTGGCTACCATCGGGCGTAACGCTCAACAATTCTTACGCAATAAACCCGCCCACACAATTTGTGGCAACTTTTGACGGTAGGAATAAGTTTGGAAGCCCGTATAATGCAACCGTAAATAATGCTTTCGGTGAAACGGATTCGCTTACTTCCCGACCAATTGATTTGAGCGGTTTTACCCCAAATGATTCGCTGATATTAAGCTTCTTTCTCCAGCCAAAAGGTCTTGGAGATTTGCCCGATCCCGAAGATTCGCTTATTGTGCGGTTCAGAAACCACAAAATGGAATGGGTCAATGTTTACCGAAACGACAGCACAATAAAATCAACAACAAAATTTAGTCAGGTATTTTTAAGCATCCGAGATACTTCTTTTCTTCACGATAAATTTCAGTTTTCGTTCATAACAAAAGGCAGGCAATCCGGAGCCTTTGATGTCTGGCACCTCGACTACGTTTTCTTAGAAAAACAAAATAATCGCCTTAAACCCCAAGGTTTTTACAATGATATTGCGGTACAAAATATTGGAGGTTCACTCCTTAAATATTACCGCTCGATGCCGATGCGGCAGTTTATTTCCAACGCCGAGAATGAAATTTCGGACTCGCTGACGGTAAACGTTCTAAACTTAAGACCTGATTTACTAAGTTTAGGAT
>JANQUM010000302.1 GCA_030731175.1 Spirosomataceae bacterium | reverse complement strand
ACAAAGGTCTGACACAAATTTCCGGAGAATATCGGCCAGTAAAACTCCGACCAGCATCATGATTGCGGCAGAGATAATTTTAGGAATAAACTCTACCAGCAGCAACACCATGCTTGTAATTGCCGGAACGCCAAGCGTATCAGCAGCAGCAATAATAAACACCAATAGCACAAAGTAATAAAGTACCTTGCCCACTACTTTACTTAGCTTAATATCTAAATCAAACTTTTTGATGGCTTCAATTTCGTTGATTTTATCGCCCAGTTTATTAAAGCCGATTTGTTCCAGTACTTTATCTACCACTTTAGCAAGTAGTTTGCCGATAAAAACGCCCGCAACAATCACAATCATTGCAACTACCAGATTTGGCACAAATTCGATAAACTTTGAGATAAAGCTTTCCAGCGTATTAATAAGCACCTCTTTAAGGTTTGGCAACGCAGCAAGTACAATTAGATTCATATTGATATCAGTTTAGTGTAGGTTATTTTTCTTCGGAAGAAGTCCCCTGAATGAATTTTCCGGCGGCAACGAAAGATTCCCCCAGAAACATACTAACAATTTGCATGGTGTTTCTGATGAAATCAACTTCTGAAACAACCATTGTTTTGAGTATTTCGGGGGCTTTTCGCCCGTCTTCTTCTATATCTTTAAAATTATTTTTGCTCATGAGATTATTTAAAAATTAGAGATTACTTTTTCAGGAACAGGATAACCTTTAAAACTATCAGAGCAACGAAGGCAAAGTTTTCGAGGTAAACTTTCTTTACCTTTTCACGGGTACGCATGAGCCGCATCTTTACGGCACTTTCTGTAAGACCAAATGTATCAGCGATATCTTTGATGCTAAAATCATCCTGGTATTTCATAATCAGGATTGCTTTTTCTTCGGCGGTGAGTAATTCCATGCTTTTTTTCAGACCCACCGTTTTCATTTGCAACAACTCGTAATCCTCGCCGTCATCTTCAGCTTCAAGATCAAAATTTTCATTAAGCTCATATTCACCCCGCTTCTTTATCAAGCGAAGTTGATCCATGCAATAATTATAGGTTATAGAGTAAAGCCACGTTGAGAAACGGGCCGTTTCTTTAAAAGTGCCAATTTTAACCGATAGTTTGATAAAAATATCATGCGTAAAGTCTTGAGCTCTCGCTGTATCTTTTACAAAAGAATAACATTTTCGAAAAATCTTATCAGAGTACCGATCGTATATTTCTTCAAAATATCGGTTCTTTTGGGTTTCAATATAAAGTCTGACTAATTCTTCGTCTTTGAGATTTTTCAAATTAACGGTATTCATCTTAGACGAGCAGTTTGGTGGTTGGTAACAATATAATTCAATACTAATCTATTCCTGTGATTACTCGGCGAGACGAAATAAGTAAAAAATCACCGTTAAATGTTCATATGAACCCAAGTTTTGGCAAATAAATCCCTTTTGCGAGAAGATTATACCAAATTTTGTAAGTTTGTAGTTCATCTAAAAACAAATTAAATGACAGCAAAAGACTATCTGCAAGGAATCGTTGCAAAAATCAAACCAGAAGAGATAAAAGACGTTGATACCAATATTCACTTTGAGTTGGGAAGCGAAAAATACACGATTGCCATTAACGATGGCAAGGCTGATTTTCAGGAAGGCTTAGTGGGCGAAGGCGAATTAGGCATGACGGCAACGCCCGAAAATTTCTTAAAAGTTGCCCAAGGCGACCTCAACCCAATGATGGCGATGATGTCAGGAAAGCTGAAAATCAAAAACCCAGCCGCCATGATGAAATACGCTAAGATGCTAGGCTTGATGTAATTTTCAAGATTGGAGAGTGGAGAATTGAGTTATAGTTAAGGATTATTTCTCCAATCTCACTTCTCCAATCTCATAGCTAAAATTAATACCCAAACCTTCGAAGCTTATCTTTTTTGATTCGCCAATCAGGTTCTACTTTTATGTATTGCTCCAGAAATACTTTTTTCTGAAAGAACTTTTCCATGCTTTCACGGGCTTCGATACCTACTTTTTTGATACGTTCGCCTTTGTGACCAAGTAAAATGGCACGCTGGGTTGCACGTTCAACGTAAATTTCTGAGCGAATTACCACAATTTCTTCTTTTTCCTGAAACTCAGTAATGACCACCTCGCAACTGTACGGAATTTCTTTGCGGTAATTTTGCAGAATTTTTTCCCGGATGATTTCGGCGGCAAAGAAGCGTTCAGGTTTATCGGTTAGCTCGTCTTTCGGAAAATACGGCGGATGAGTTGGCAAATATTCAATCATTTTGACCAATAACTCACCAAGACCTAATCCTTGTAGAGCAGAAATCACGAGAATTTCGGTTGGGTTGAGCACCTCTTTCCAATGAGCCGTTTTTTCTTCTACCTTTTCGGGCGTAGCGAGGTCAACTTTATTGATAATTAAAAATATCGGAACGTCGGTTTTCTGGAGTTTTTGAATAACGTCTTCCTCGTCAAATTTCTCGTAAATATCGGTCACGAACAAAATAACATCAGCGTCATCCAGTGATCCGTTCACAAATTCCATCATGGAGTTATGAAGTGCGTACTGCGGCTTGATAATTCCAGGCGTATCAGAATAAACCATCTGAAACTGCGTACCTTCAAGTTCACCATTTACTATGCCCATAATTCGGTGCCGAGTGGTTTGAGCTTTTGAGGTGATAATCGAAAGCCGCTCGCCCACTAATTCGTTCATCAGCGTGGATTTCCCTACGTTCGGTTTCCCGATGATGGAGATAAATCCGGCTTTGTGGTTATCTGAAGGTTGAGGGCTAAGGGTTGAGGGTTGAGAACCGCTTATTTGGTCTTCGTTCTCTGGGGTATTCGTATCGCTCATAAAATTATTAAAAATATTTTTACAAAAGTAGTTGATTTATTCGACAATCTTCTTACCTTTGCACTCCAATAAATCGCGGGATGGAGCAGTTGGCAGCTCGTTGGGCTCATAACCCAAAGGTCGTAGGTTCGAGTCCTACTCCCGCTACTAAATAAAAAGAGAACCATTTTTGGTTCTCTTTTTTTGTGCAAAATACTTGAAGAAGCGTCGTCGTAGGTTCGAGTCCTACTCGCGTACGCCGCCCGCCGCTACTAAGCAAAAAGAGAATCGTTTTCGATTCTCTTTTTTTGTTTTTATCATCTTCAAATTTTACGGCTCCAACTCCTGTAATGCCTCAAGCAGGGTTTGCGTTTGCTCCATAGAGGTTGCCGGAAAGTTAGCGATGCGGATTTGGGAGTCTTTTTTCGATCCGTACCCTGCACCAATTATCAAGTCTTTCGATTTAAGTTTTTCGATAATTATTGACGAATCTATTAAAGAATCAGCCACCGCAACGGTACGTGAGCGGTGCGGCTCGTGCTTTACGGAGGGATTTAATAAAACACTCTCTTCCAAATAATTATAAATCATTTTGGCTTTTGCATCGGTTTCTTTTCGGATATTTTCAATACCAATTTCGTTCATATCCTCCGCTATTTTTCCAAGAATATAAATCCACAAAACATTTGGAGTTGAAGGAGTCTGAAATTTTTTAGACATTTCCCAAAGCGTTGGTAAATCGTGATGGGCCCCAATATGTAAATGCTCCCTTTCGTTTTGTTTTAGCCGCAATGATTTTTCAAGGCAAGCTTCATTGGCAATCCAAACGCCAAGCCCAGCGGGCATTCCGAAGGCTTTTTGAACCGAGAAAAAGGCAGTGTCAATCAAACTGTAATCCAGGTCAGGAATTGGGGCGGACGAAACCATATCTACCGCCAACAGTCTTCCGTAATTACTACGTTTGAGGCGTTGAATATCGGGTTCTCGCATTTGCACGCCCGTACTTGTTTCGTTGTGAGTGGTACAAATAAGCTCAGTAAATTCAGGAATTTCGGGCTCGTCGTAGCTAAAACCTTCTCCAAGGGGCTTTTCTAATTTATGGGCGTACTTTTTTAGGCTGATTGCGTACTCGTAGAATTTCT
>JANQUM010000301.1 GCA_030731175.1 Spirosomataceae bacterium | reverse complement strand
CGTCGAGCGTTTTCTTCAAAGCCGCAACGGCTGCTTCGTTTCCTTCGGTTTTGATAACGTAGGTTTTGTATTCTCCCACGCCGTTTGCAGCAGCATCATTAAAATATTTTCTGAAATTAGAAATTACATTTTGCTTATTTTCTGAAATTGCTTCGAGCGTTCCCATGCTTGTGGCAACGTGGTGATTGATTCGATCTAAAAGTGTAAGTGTATCGCCGTCTTCCCGCAAGAACGCCAATCCTGCCGAACCTGAGCCACCCTGCTCAAACGTCATCCCGATTGCTCCGTTGTAGGAAGGATACGTATCGCCGTAGCTTGGGTAAAGCAAGTCGTAGCTTTCTTTTGTGAAATAAAGCCAACCATTTTTATCGAAACGCTTTTTGTTGTATTCACCTAATAAATTCTGAAAATCCCGTTGCCAAGTCGTTAATTCTGCGTGGTATGGTTTCGCCGACGGCGGGAAATAATAAGTGCTATTTGCCCCCATTTCGTGGAAATCGGCGTGTAAATGCGGCATCCATTCGTGGTATAATTTCATGCGTTGCTGCGATTCTACCTGCGTTTGCCACGCCCAATCACGGTTTAAATCAAATAAATAATGGTTAAAACGCCCGCCCGGCCACGGCTCGTGATGTTCGATTGAAGCTGCGTTCAAATCGGGCGTTTTACCAACGTAACGGTTGTACCAATTTGCGTAGCGATCTCTTCCGTCAGGGTTGATGCACGGATCAAGGATTACGACCGTATTTTTAAGAATATCCTGCGTTACAGTGTTTTCCTTGTTCAGTAATTCGTAAAGCACCACCATTACGGCTTCGGAGCTGACGGCTTCGTTTCCATGAACGTTATAACTCAACCAAGCAATTGCGGGAATATCAGCGGTTGAAGTTCCATCTGCCAAGCCTATTCCCTTCAAATTATTGGTTCGGATGGTTTCGAGGTTCGCAATATTGGTTTCACTTCCAACAATAATTACTTGGAGCGGTCTGCCTTCGTTAGTTTGTCCGTAATTAATAAGTTTTGTTTGATTCGGATTTTTCTCCGCAACGTATTTCACGTAATCCGTGATGCGGGAATGAAAACTGAATTTGTCGCCAATCTTATAACCCAGAAATGTTTCGGGCGATTGAATATTTTGGGCGAAACAAACCTGCCCGACAAAAATTAGGAGTAAAAGTAACTTAGGATTTGATTTCATTTTCTTTTTTGGAAAAATTGATAGTGGTCAAAGATACTGATTTGCGATTGAATCATACATCAATTCAGCCCGTATTTTGCGACAAACAAAAAAAAATAAAACTTTTTTTTGCTCAAGTGTTGCACCTTAAAATTCTTCACCATACTTTTGCACCACGTTATCGGAAAACGATGGCGAAACATGATTCGCAGACAGAAATATTACACGTATTTCTAACGATTTATGGGACCAGTCGGCCCTATCGTCTAGCGGTTAGGACACGTCCCTTTCACGGATGAAACCGGGGTTCGATTCCCCGTAGGGTCACTTTCACGAGTGATCTCGACAACTAAGCCTTCACAGAAATGTGGAGGCTTTTTTTTGTACCCCTTGAATCAAAAGGAGACTTGTTGTAAACGAGGTTGTTACTCGTAATTTTATGCACATTCGCTTCAATTTAATTTCTCAAAATCTTTTAATTCATTACCAAACGCAGAAAAATAACCGTTAAATAATTTTCTCAAAATAAAGGTGACGTTATCGAATCACTAACGTATTTTTAGTAACTAAACTAAATGGTCGTGAAAATATCAATATTAACCCTGATGCTTTTTACACTTGGTTGCTTATCCGCAGTAGCTCAAGCAGACACCGTGCTCGTAAAACCGCTGCTTGCTTTTAAATTTGCACCTTTGGGCGTATTGGCTCCAGACCCAAACTTTCAGTTCCAAGCTGAATATTTTACGACAGAAAAGAAAAGTATCGAAGTTGGGTTCGGAATTGGCTCAAACAAGAGATTCAAAGAGAGTAGCAACGCTGCTACACGAATTTACCGGATTGAACATAAATGGTATTTTAGACCGTTCACTAGTAAAGGTCGGTCTGTTCAATATTTTGCAGCTGAATTAATGCACAAGGACATACTAATTGATAAAATTGCTTACAAAATAAGTGATGACTTTCTGGACACCGAAGACAGGGTAGATTTTCAATTAGACGCAAACTTCACGGCAATTCGGCTAAAATACGGTTATACTTTCTTCGGAGAAAAAGGCATCCCGGTTTTCAACGCATTTATTGGTGCGGGGCTAGGCCTCAGCAACCACCGAAATTTAGCTCTACCCACCGGATACGCCGAGGGCGACTTTGGTATGGATTTATTTAGACGTGACGAAGGCTCAAGAATCGCCCTTTCTGCACACGCAGGAATCAGTTTTGGATTTGGCGTTTCCCGAAGGTGATAAAATAAAAAAGCTGTTTGAGCTATTTCTTCTTGTGAATTAACAACTCAAACAGCCCCTAAATAATATCAAAAATCAACCCATTTCTGAGAGTTCGAGCCAGCGTAATTCTTTTTCGTCGAGTAAATCTTTCTTTTGCTGAAGCTCGTCGCCTAACTTCGTAAGCTCCTCGTAATCAGTTACTTCTCCGTTCATCAAGTGACCAATCTCTTTAATTCGAGCTTCGGTTTCCTTCATTTCTTTTTCCAAACCTTCGTATTCCCGCTGCTCTTTGTAGCTGAGTTTTTTCTTTTCTGAAACCTCAACCGTTTTCGGAACAATAACCTCTGTTTTCTCAATAGTTTTTTGAGATTTATTATCCTGCTCTATTTTCAGTTGTTCGTCTTTCCAAAGTCGGTATTCGGTGTAATTACCGGGAAAATCCTTTATCTGCCCGTCGCCTTCAAAAGCAAATACGTGATCCACGATATTATCCACGAAATAACGGTCGTGAGAAACTACAAGTAAACAGCCCGAAAACGCTTGTAAATACTCTTCCAAGATATTAAGTGTGTCGATATCCAAGTCGTTAGTTGGCTCATCGAGAATCAAGAAGTTCGGGCTTTTCATCAGAATTTTCAGCAATTGCAACCGCCGTTTTTCGCCTCCACTCAATTTGTGGACGTAATTGTACTGCACTTTGGGTGGAAATAAAAACATGGTCAGAAAACCGGAAGCGGAAAGCTCCCGACCGTCAGCAAGTTTGACGTATTCCGCAATTTCCCGCACAACTTCAATCACTTTTTGACCTTCTTGAAAGTCTAATCCAGATTGCTGATAATAACCCAAATTGATAGTTTCTCCCACCACAATTCTTCCCATATCGGGTTTGAGTTGTCCGGTTATCATATCCAAAAGCGTAGATTTCCCAACGCCGTTCTTTCCAACAATCGCAATTTTATCGCCCCTTTTGAAGGTATAGTTAAATTCAGAGATGAGTTCAACGCCGTTAAATCCTTTGCTTACGTGTTGTATTTCAAGTATTTTCTTGCCAATTCGTTCAGATTTTGTAGCAAGTTCAACTTTATCAACTTTGGTATTTACCGATGCCCGCTCTTTCAAATCGTGAAATGCGTCAATGCGGTATTGAGCTTTGGTGGTTCGGGCTTTGGGCTGCCGCCGCATCCATTCAAGTTCTGACTTTAGTCGCTTTTTATCACGTTCAAGCGTGGCATTTTCACTTTCCATCCGTTCGGCTTTTTTCTCCAAAAAGTAAGCGTAGTTTCCGGTGTATTTATGAATCGTATTATTGACCAATTCCATGATACGGTTACTTACTTTATCTAAGAAGTAACGATCGTGCGTAACCAAGAAAAGCGTCATATTTGCCGTTGACAAATAACCTTCCAGCCACTCAATAGATTCTAAATCCAGATGGTTAGTCGGTTCGTCCAAAATCAGGAAATCGGGTTCTTCTAAAAGCACTCGGGCAAGGGCTACCCGCTTTTGTTGACCGCCAGATAGTTCTTTAATTTTTTTATCCGTGTCTTGAATGCCAAGTTTTCCGAGAATTTGTTTTACAGAAG
>JANQUM010000300.1:3054-3987 GCA_030731175.1 Spirosomataceae bacterium | reverse complement strand
AAATTCAGTGGAAGAAAACCACGTAACAACTTCAAAAAAAGAAGTTTTTCAAGGTAAAATAATTGTGGGTTCCTACGGAAAACGAAGCAATCTCGACAAGCATTTAAACCGTAACTTTATCGACGAACGGACGGGATACGTCGGGGTGAAATATCACATCAAAACCGACTTCCCGAAAGATGTGATTGCGTTGCATAATTTCAAGGGTGGCTACTGCGGAATGTCGGCAATTGAAGACGATTTATACTGCCTTTGTTACCTTATTGACCGAGAAGTGATTCGGGGAAATGGCTCGATTGAAGCGACTGAAAAAAACGTTTTATCGAAAAATAAATACTTAAAAGAAATTTACGCAAATAGCGAATTTGTTTACAATAAACCATTAGTAATCAACGAAATATCGTTCAATAGAAAGTCAAAGCAAGAAAAAGGCATGTTGATGGTTGGCGATACGGCGGGGCTGATAACGCCACTTTGCGGTAACGGCATGGCGATGGCAATTCGGGGTGGTGTGAAATTAAGCGAATTGATTTACAAAAACCTAAACGGCAAATCAGAAATTGACTTATACCAAGAATACCTAACCTTTTGGAATGCCGAATTTAAAACAAGATTATGGGCAGGAAGGAATCTTCAAAAGCTCTTTGGAAGTAATTTGCCGACAAATTTAGCCATCGGGTTTTTCAAGACTTTCCCGTCACTACTTCCGCCAATTGTGAAGTTGACTCATGGGGAAGAATTGGTGTTTGAGTGATTTAGAAAATTACTTTATGATAAATGTCAGAAAGCAACAAAGATTTTTCTTCAATTTCTACCACCTCTTCGGCTTTTGTGAAATCCTGATTCAACCAACCAATTGGCTCATAGCTTCTACGATAGGTTGTAACTTTCATTTTGTCTTGGTTAATAAAAACTACTTGCTCTAAACATTCG
>JANQUM010000300.1:0-3044 GCA_030731175.1 Spirosomataceae bacterium | reverse complement strand
CAAATCGTAGCTTTTGGTTGAAGGAGACATCACTTCAAAAACAACGGTTGGGTTTTTGATAATGGAAGTTGTGTTTTCGACAAAGACAGGTTTTCCCTTGACGATTTTCAAGTCGGGCAAGAAATAGCTCACACTTAATCCAACTGATACTACTCCTAAATTACTTCCTAATAAGGTCAATTCAGAATCATCTTCTATTAGATTCATAAAACTTGATACAACATTCGTTATGATTAGTTCGTGAACAAACGCTGACAAACCGATAACAATGATTTCAGAATTATGATATTCTATTTTAAAAGGAACTTCATAGGCTAAACTTAAAAAGTCTTGCTCGGAAGACGGAATTCTAATTAATTCTTCACTTTCAACACCTTCATAAACTCTGGTTTTTAAATCCTTTTCAAGTACCATTATTATATGCCGATTTGTTCAAATATCAATTTAAACCAAAATTATTAAAATTCAAACCCTACTCCACTCCCATGTATTTGTGCGTTTGCAGACTGACTTTCCAGTGCGGGTTTTCCTTCACGTAGTCAACTATAAAAGGCATCATTTTTTCACGAACCGACCATTCCGGTTGAAGCAGTAGATGGCAGTTTTCGTTTACTAAAGCGGCGTGTTCTTCGGCAAATTTAAAATCTGATTTGTTGAAAATAATTGCTTTGAGTTCGTCGGCGGCGGCGTAAATTGACTCGTGTGGAGCTTTGAATTTCTTCGGAGAAAAGCACACCCAATTCCAATTTCCTGACATCGGATACGCACCTGAAGTTTCTATATTTGTTTGATAACCAGCACTTTGCAATACTTCCGTTAACGGATTCATATCGTACATTAACGGTTCGCCGCCCGTAATAACCACAATCTCAGTTTTAGTTTGTTTCACTTCCGAAATCAGCTGACTTATTGGCGTATTTGGGTGTTTCGCCGCTTCCCAAGATTCTTTCACATCACACCAAACGCAGCCCACATCGCAGCCACCTACTCTAATAAAATATGCTGCTTTTCCCGAATGAAACCCCTCACCCTGAATGGTGTAGAATGACTCCATGATGGGAAGTGTTTCTCCACTTCTTTTAGCTTTTATTTCTACTGTTAACATTCAACTTCAATGGTTTTCGCTTAAAAATCACAAAGTTACGACTTTAGCAAACAGATTCAACAACGATGCTGTTATAAGGTCGATTAATTACTTAATTTTGTAATGTAAAACTTGGTTTAGTGGTTAATTCCTAAACCCTATCAGGACTAAATCCTAATAAATAATGTACGCAAACTCACTTACCTCCTATTCACGTCGCGAAACTATTCAGGTCAAAATCGGAGATGTAATGCTCGGTTCGGATTACCCGATTCGGGTACAGTCCATGACGACTATTGATACCATGGACACGATTGGTTCGGTAGAACAGTCAATCAGGATGATTGAAAGCGGCTGCGAGTTGGTGAGAATTACCGCACCAAGTGTTAAAGAAGCCCAAAACCTTGAAAATATAAAGAACGAATTACGCAAGCGAGGTTACAACACGCCTCTCGTTGCTGATATACACTTTACCCCAAATGCCGCTGAGCTCGCCGCAAGAATCGTCGAGAAAGTAAGAGTAAATCCGGGAAATTACGCCGACAAAAAACGTTTTGAAGTCATTGATTATTCGGATGAATCTTATCAAGCTGAACTTGATAGAATCCGTGATCGCTTCCTTCCGCTCGTGAAAATCTGCAAAGAATACGGAACGGCGATGCGGATTGGCACAAACCACGGTTCGCTATCGGATCGAATAATGAGCCGCTTCGGAGATTCACCCGTCGGGATGGTAGAATCTGCATTAGAATTTCTGAGAATCTGCGAGGACGAAAACTATTTCAACATCGTCATTTCCATGAAATCCTCCAACGTACAAGTAATGGTGCAAGCGTACCGCCTCTTGGTCAAGCGTTTAGCTGAAGAAAACTTAAAACCTTACCCGCTTCACTTGGGCGTTACCGAGGCCGGAGAAGGCGAAGACGGACGGATAAAATCGGCGATGGGAATTGGTACATTATTGGAAGACGGCCTGGGCGATACCGTTCGAGTAAGTTTGACGGAAGACCCTGAATTTGAAGCTCCGGTTGCGAAAGCATTGATTGACCGCTACGGAAATCGCATTGCAACGCAGACAAAAATCAAAGAATATAAAGATTACCCGATTGACCCGTTTTCGTACAAAAAAAGGGAGGCAACCGAAGTTGCAAATTTTGGCGGATTAAACGTTCCGCGTGTTATCGCGGATTTGAGCGAATACGCAGTAACCGAAGTAGAAGATCTGAAGGCGGTCGGGCATTTTTATATGCCGCTGCTTGATAAATGGCGGATGAACGATATTGGAACGGACTATATTTATTCCGCCAAAAAACCGATTGACTTCATGCTTCCTAATGGCTTGAAAGAAATTTTAGACTATGAAACTTGGAACAAAGGCGAGGATAAGAAAAATAAATTTCCTCTATTCCAACTCACTGATTTAGAATCGGTTACGAATTTTCACGCCGAATTAAATTTTATTGCAATTGATACAAACCATTTGGTTGAACAATCAATTTCTAAACTTAAAGAACTTGAAAGTTTTGTAATCGTTTTATCTACGCAAAACACTCACGCAATGGCAGATATTCGCAGGGCGTTTGTGAAGTTTATGCAGAAAGGAATTACATTTCCGGTTGTACTTGCAGGAAAATATGAAGGACTTTCATACAGCGATTTCCAGTTATATACTGCAACTGATTTCGGTGGAAATTTAATTGAAGGTTTAGGTGACGGAATTATGTTGAAATTGACTGATAGTAAGGAAAATTCAAACGATTCCGAAACTGTCAAAATGGTAAACAGTACGTCCTTCGGAATTTTGCAAGCGGCAAGAACTCGAATGTCAAAAACTGAGTATATCAGTTGTCCATCGTGCGGCAGAACGCTATTTGATTTGCAGGAAACAACCGCCATGATTCGTAAGCGAACCGACCACTTGAAAGGAGTAAAAATCGGAATTATGGGCTGCATTGTAAAT
>JANQUM010000299.1 GCA_030731175.1 Spirosomataceae bacterium | reverse complement strand
CTTACGCCATTTCAAGCGTGCGGCTCATGCGTTTACGCTCGTTTTCGTCGAGGTAAATTTTACGCATTCTAAGCGACTTCGGCGTGATTTCTAAGTATTCATCTTTCTGAATGTATTCCATACATTCCTCCAAAGAGAATTGTACTTTCGGTGGAATCTTCACGTTATCATCCGAGCCAGAAGCACGCATGTTCGTTAGTTTCTTCGCCGTTTGAAGGTTTACCACGATGTCGGCTTGGCGGTTGTTTTCGCCAATAACCATTCCCATGTAAATCTCTTCGCCCGGATCAATAAAGAACGTTCCGCGATCTTTCAATTTATCAATTGCGTAAGCAACGGCTGGGCCATTTGCCATCGAAATCAACGAGCCGTTGGTTCTTTCAGGGATTGATCCTTTATAAGGCTCATACGCCTTGAAGCGGTGGTTCATAATCGCTTCACCTTGAGTTGCGGTAAGCACATTGCTACGCAAACCAATCAAACCACGCGAAGGAATATTAAATTCTAAGTGTTGTAAATCGCCTTTTGGCTCCATGATTACCAACTCGCCTTTGCGTTGAGTTACCAATTCAATCACCTTGCCAGATGTTTCGTCTGGCACGTCAACCACAAGGGTTTCAATCGGCTCAAGTTTTTGTCCGTTTTCATCTACTTTGATGATAACCTGCGGCTGACCAACTTGCATCTCATAACCTTCACGACGCATCGTTTCGATTAATACTGATAAGTGAAGAATACCACGACCAAAAACTCTGAATTTATCTTCAGAATCTCCCATCTCTACCTTCAAGGCAAGGTTTTTCTCGGTTTCTTTCATTAAACGATCACGTAAGTGGCGTGACGTAACGAATTTACCTTCCTGACCGAAGAACGGTGAGTTGTTGATTGTAAACAACATATTCATTGTTGGCTCGTCAATCGAGATACGTGGCAACGCTTCTGGCTGATCTACGTCGGCGATGGTATCACCAATTTCAAAACCTTCAATACCCGTAATTGCACAAATTTCACCCGAAGCTACTTCAGAAACTTTTACCCTTCCTAAGCCTTCAAAAACCTGAATTTCTTTAATCTTGTTCTTCTTCATTGTGCCGTCGGCAGTCATAAGCATTACGGTCTGACCTTCTTTCAAAGTTCCACGTTTTACTTTACCAACCGCAATACGCCCAACGAATGACGAATAATCAAGCGATGTAATCTGCATTTGAGCCGGACCTTCCTCGGTTTTGGCGGCCGGAATGTGTTTCACGATGGCATCTAACAACGGAACGATATTGTCCGTTGGTTTTTGCCAATCTTCGCTCATCCAACCTTGCTTTGACGAACCGTAAAGCGTCGGGAAATCCAACTGGTCGTCGTTTGCTTCGAGGTTAAACATCAAGTCAAAAACTTGCTCGTGAACTTCGTCCGGACGGCAGTTTTCTTTATCTACTTTATTTACAATCACAATTGGCTTCAATCCCAATTCGAGAGCTTTACCCAACACAAAACGTGTTTGCGGCATTGCTCCTTCAAAAGCATCAACCAATAGCAAAACGCCATCGGCAAGCTTCAAAACACGCTCCACCTCACCACCGAAATCGGCGTGACCTGGTGTGTCAATAATGTTAATTTTTATGTCTCCGTAACGTACCGAAACGTTTTTCGATACAATCGTGATGCCACGTTCCCGCTCAAGGTCGTTGTTGTCAAGAATCAACTCCCCGAATTCCTGATTTTCTCTGAAAATCTTTGATGCGTGAATGATCTTGTCCACAAGGGTAGTTTTACCGTGGTCAACGTGTGCGATAATGGCGATATTCCTAAGTTCTTGCATGGTTTTTTTGTTAAAATGCCCGCAAAGGTAAAAAGAAATTATCAGAAATTAGTTTTATGATATGTAAATAAATTGTAATGCGTTGATAATCAGCAGAATTAATAAAATTTACTCTTGAAATACTACAATTAAATTCTGAATTGGGGAGTACGCAGGAGAAAACTACACTTTTTCCTCGCAAACGATTCATTTTTAGGGCGTTTTAACACGCTGTCCGCTATATCTTTTCAGCGGCTACGCCAGCTAAAAAGATGCCGCTTCCATCGTTAACGCGGCTGACGCACGCTACAGCCTCTCAAAACTTTACAACCTCAAATAGCTAAGAAGAATGTAATTTTTCATCGCCTATTATTACTGCCTCAAGCCATTTTTTTCACAAAATCGCTTTCGATATAAGGTTCAAAGGTTTATTTTCGTTTCTTTTGACAGAACGATACAATTTGCTTCATGACAACCAATAGATTTACACTTATTCTAACTTGCTTTTTTATACTAATCCTAACGAGCGTTTTTAGTCAAAAAATTGAAAAAATCGGCTCGGCGGTGAATACCGAATACAACGAAATTCACCCGCTCATTGCTCCTGACGCCAGTACGCTGTATTTCGTCAGAGTAAGCCATCCAACCAATAATTTCGGAAAAGACGGTAGTAACGATGTTTGGTATTCTGAATATCGAAATAACCGCTGGGATATTGCCCGACGAATGCCCAATAGCATCAACAAAGACCGTTATAATGATATTTTCAGCATAACACCCGACGGCAATACAATGCTTATTCGAGGTGCGTACGAAAAGGGAAGAAAACTAAACGAAGTCGGAATTTCACTTTCAAAGAAAAACGAGCGGGGCTGGTCGCAGCCCGAAAAAGTGGAAATTCCTAAGCTCGAATCCATGTGCAAAGGTTATTACCTTTCAGCGTATCTTAGCAATAACGGTAAAGTAATGATGCTCGCATTTAGTGATAAAAAGAAGAGCAATAAAGACGATATTTATATCAGTTTCATGGATAAAAAAGGCGAATGGAGCAAGCCCGAAAGTCTGGGTTCTGACGTTAATACGGGCGGAGTAGAAACCACGCCTTTTCTCGCTTCTGATAACCAAACGCTCTATTTCGCCAGCGACCGCAGCGGCGGACAAGGCGGTCTTGATATTTGGGTAACAAAACGTAAAAATCGCTTTTGGAATTCTTGGTCAGAACCGCAAAACCTCGGTCCGGTTATAAATTCTAACGAAGACGATTATTACTATTCCATCGCTGCAAACGGGCAATTTGCTTACATGGCAACCAAAAAAGAAACCGTTGGAATGGGCGATATTGTTCGCTTTAAGCTCTTCGAAGACCCGCCGCAGGGTGCTGACCAAACCATCGCTTCCATTGCAGAACCTACGGCGGAAGATGAGAATAACCCGACGGGTAAAACTGTAAACGAGAAATCAAACGGACAACCGGGTTTGACCACAGCACCCGTTCCGGTAGTGATGTTAAGCGGAAAAGTAGTTGACCAAAAAACGGGAAAACCCCTCGACGCAAAAATCATCTACGAAACCCTTCCCGACGGCGAAGAAGCGGGTGTTGCCTACACTAATCCACAAACGGGAGAATACAAAATCGTGTTGCCTTACGGAAGCAAATATAGTGTTCGGGCGGTGGCAAAAGACTTTATTGCTGTTGGGAGAAGCGTAGATTTGACGGAAATAAAACAATATAAAGAAGTAACGGGTCAGGAACTGAAAATGGTGCCAATCATTGTCGGTGAAACTGTAGCCTTGAATAATATCTTTTTCCAATTCGGAAAAGCGACATTAACCGATGATTCTTTTCCTGAACTCGACCGCATCGCCGCAGAATTAGCCGAAAGAAATACCTTAGTTATTGAAATTCAGGGGCACACGGATGATGTGGGTTCAGACGAAGCCAACCTCACACTTTCTCAAGCTCGTGCCGATGCTGTACGAAGTTATTTATTGGGGAAACGCATTCCCGAAAATCAAGTTCGTAGTGTAGGTTTCGGAGAAAGCCGCCCCATTGCTTCTAACGCAAACCCCGAAGGACAAGCCCAAAACCGTAGGGTGGAATTTTTAATTGTGCGGAAGTAATAATTCACTTGCCTGTCGGGACACAGGCAACGGAGTAGAATTTGTGATTGTACGAAAATAACATCGTATTGTCTTTCACGA
>JANQUM010000298.1 GCA_030731175.1 Spirosomataceae bacterium | reverse complement strand
GATCCGATGCTGAAATGTCCTTCTTCCAAGAAATTGATATATTCGTAGATTTCATCAGCCATTACAAAAACGTGTTCGTTTTTCTCCACGATCGCGGCAATTGCCCGGAGTTCGGCTTCGCTGTAAACGGTTCCGGTTGGATTATTGGGCGAAGAATACATGATAACTTTCGTCTTATCAGTAATTGCTGCTTCGAGTTGTTCGGGCGTAACTTTGAAGTTATTTTCGAAAGATCCTTCCACAATAACCGGAACGCCGTCGGCGAGTTTCACCATTTCAGAATAGCTTACCCAATACGGAGCGAGGATAACTACTTCGTCGCCGGGATTGACCAAAACCTGCAAAACGTTGGCAAGTGAGTGCTTCGCTCCGGTAGAAACCACCACGTTTTCTGCTTTCCAGTCAATGCCGTTTTCACGGTTAAATTTATCGGCGATTGCTTTTCTTAGTTCAGGAATTCCGGGTACGGGTGTATAATGATGAAAGCCCGCATCAATAGCGTTTTTTGCCGCTTCACAAATGTGTTTTGGTGTTTTAAAATCTGGCTCGCCAATTGAAAGGTTGATAACTTTGTGACCTTCGGCGGCTAATTCCCGCGATTTTTGAGCCATCGCAAGCGTAGAAGATTCTTCAAGGGCTAAAATACGATCAGCTAAAGGAGGGTGTTGTGCGGTGGTTGCGGACATTTGAATTGACTTTTTTTGTGGAATTTTAAATTCGGGTGCAAAATTACGGGGTTTGAGCTGAATATTCTATTTTTAATTAACCCATTTGCTAAACTTCGTTTGGAAAAGTACCGTTATTTATAAATATTTTCAAATTTACTAACAATACTTAGTTCAGGGAAAATACTTTTTAAGTGATGTTTGAGGTGTTCTACGTAATCATTCATGATAAACTCAAGCGTAAAAGGCTTCGAACCACCAATTTCTACGGATCGTTGTAGTTTATCCGACGGCGTTTTCTCCATCATAAATGCGAGGTGCAGGTTGAAACTTTGCCAAAGTGAAATCAGATTTTGCCAATCGGCATCATTATAATGTTGATTGCTAACCCATTCCTCTTGCTCGTATTTTGGAAAAATCAACGTTTCATTGTACTGTAACCGCACAAATCGCTGGTGGTTATTTGCCGCCGAATCAATTAAATGCCCCACAATTTCCTTGGTAGACCACTTTTCGGGAGAAATTTTAAAAGACGCCGCTTCGTTGGTGATTTGTTGAAAAAGAGGAACGGTTTGGATAATTGTATTACGCAGGTTATTGGCGGTTTTTTCCATTTTGAATTATTTGAACGCTAGATTTTTATGAATAGCTGATTCGGATGCGGTACCAATGTTGCGAAATAGGAGGCCGTCTCAATCGCATACACGCGGTAGGGAAGGGGCTACTTTTTCCTCTCCGCCAATTCCTTCACCTTTTCATAGATCATCACTTGGTTAGAAGCGATTTTGGAGAAACCACGTACGTCGTCGCCGCTCCAAGCATTATTCATTTCGCCGTAGCTGCCAAATACCGGAGACATCAAATCGTAGTCGGATTTTATACCTAACACATTGAAGGTTTTCGGGGCAAGTTGCACCCGCACATCTCCGGTTACGTGGGCTTGCGTGCTTTCCATAAATTGCTCCATGTCCCGTAAAACGGGCTCGTTGAATTGACCTTCGTGGAGGTGCATTCCGTACCATTCAGCGAGGTTCTGTTTCCAGTATTGTTGCCATTTGGTGAGTACGTGTTTCTCTAATAAATGGTGGGCTTTGATGATAATCAGCGGAGCGGCGGCTTCAAATCCAACCCGCCCTTTGATGCCAATAATAGTGTCACCGACGTGAATATCCCGTCCGATTCCGTAAACACTTGCTACCTTATGTAACGCACGAATGGCATCAACAGGATTTTTAAAGGTTTCTCCGGCTACGCCTTTGAGTTCTCCTTTTTCAAAAGTAAGGGTAATTTCTTTGGTTTCGGTTTCGGTTTGCTGGGTCGGGAAAGCGGATTCTGGCAAATAATCCCACGAGTTTAATGTCTCTTTTCCGCCAACAGATGTTCCCCATAATCCTTGGTTAATTGAGTAGGTTGACTTGTGCCATTCCCGCACAACTCCTTTAGATTTCAGGAACTCGATTTCGTCTTCCCGAGATAATTTTAGGTCACGAATTGGCGTGATAATTTCGGCATTTGGCACAATGATTCTGAATGCCATATCGAAACGTACTTGGTCGTTTCCGGCTCCGGTGCTTCCGTGGGCAATTGCATCTACTCCAAGTTCTTTGGCGTATTCGGCAACGGCCATTGCCTGAAAAATCCGCTCGGCACTTACCGAAAGCGGGTACGTATTGTTCTTTAATATATTACCGTAAATCAGGAAGCGAATGCACTCCTGGTAGTACTTATCCGCTACGCGGGCGGCGTGGTGCGTTTTCACGCCCAGCTCGTAGGCTTTTTTCTCAATATCCGCCATTTCGGCTTCGGTGAAACCTCCGGTATCTACGAGTATGGAGTGGACTTCCATCCCTTTTTCTTCGGTCAGGTATTTTACACAAAATGAGGTATCAAGCCCTCCGCTGTACGCTAAAACTACTTTTTTCAAGGTGCTTCGATTTAATTGATTGGAAAACGCAAAGTTAATCAAAGCAGGCATGTACGGAAATAATTTGGTACAGAATAAGTAATGCACATAGAATGGTAGAATTGAAATAAATCAGAACTCTTTGGCACGATTTTAGAAAAGCCCGCAACCTTCTGTTTTACAAGAAAAACGAGGTGTTAATTTTTTTTTAAGAAAAACTTATTAGTCTTAAATATCTTATTATTAAGTGTTTAAAATATTATTTACTTTGAACAACGTGATTGGTACGTTTTTTGGTAAGTGATGAGTAGCAAATTTATATTAGCACTTTTTAATACAAAAAAAATGAGTAAATCATTTACAAATTCGGTCAAAACAAGATTAAACCAACTGGCTGTTTTACGGCTTTTGTCCTTAATCCTACTCGTATCAGGAACGTTACTGTACGCTCCCTCGGCTCAGGCACAATGTAATGCCGGAGACGATGTCACGGTTTGTCTGCCAAAGACTAAAATTAAACTCGCTGATCCCGGAAGCGGGCAGTCATGGACTGCGGATCCCGGAAACCCAGCCGGGGCTATAGTCGCCACCACCGGCGAGGTAACGGGTATGACCGCAATTGGCACATATACGTTTACCTTAAGCGATGGAGGTACTTGTGATGATGATATCATTATCACTGTCAACGCAGCAACAGAGTACAAATTCTGTGCTGATGAGTCCTTTCTCCTAACCGTGCAACCCGGCGTGACCAATGTTCAGTGGCAAAAGCTGAATGAAACGTCAGGTGAGTTTGACGATATACCCGGAGAAACCGGAATAGCTTATGAAGCAACCGAGATCGGTGTTTACTCTTATACAGCTTTAGATACCGAAGGTTGTGAAGCAGAACTTTGCTGCCCTGTCACGATAGTGGAAGGGGATTGCTGCGTTACACCAGATGCGGGTGACGATGTAGCAGTATGTTTACCTGCAACCTCGGCTGATTTAGTAGATGCCGGAACAGATCAGGCGTGGAGTGCAGCTCCTGGCAATCCAGCAGCCGCGACGATTAATCCGTCAACGGGTGTAATTGCCGGAATGACCGCAGCCGGAGATTATGAGTTTATATTAACTAATACTGCCGCGACCATAATATGTGAAGATAGAGTTATAGTAACAGTTACGGCACAATCGACACCAACGGTAAACAGCCCGACCATTTGCGAAGGTAGTCCTGCAACATTAACAATTGCAGCCTGTGCCGGAGAAGTACAATGGTTAGATGGCCCGATAACAATGACACGCACCGTGTCTCCTCCAGAAACTACCACCTACTCATTCCCCTGTACTGAAGACGGGTGTGAGTCTGAGCAAGTTGATGCGGTGGTAACGGTAATACCGAAACCAATTGAAGGTGTATATTATTTAATTTTTGAATGGTATTGTAA
>JANQUM010000297.1 GCA_030731175.1 Spirosomataceae bacterium | reverse complement strand
CGAGCCACGTTCCGCCTCCGTGCGGGTCTTTCGGGAAGTACAGATTTTTACCGTTTACTGCATATTTTTTCGGAGGAATTGCCGCCGCCCGTGCCGTTGCTTCGTCGCGGTTTGAAGTAATAAAATAACCGTTTGCAGTTGGAAAATAAGTCAGAACGCACACTTAAGAGTTGGTTAAAAGTTGAAAGTGGATAGGTTCATGGAGGAAGTTTAAACGCTATTAGCACAGGCTAACCGCTACTATGAGTTACTTCTTTAAATACTTTATAGTCGAATACGCAACACCGAAACATTCCGATAGATTTACGTGCGGGAAACTCTCTTGAACGCCAATTCGTATCAATGCAAAATGGTGAATGGAGTGTTCGATTAGGTAAATCAGCTCACGGTTAAAATTCGTGGGAACGGCAATTTGCTCTTCATTTCCAAACTCGCTGACAAGTGAAATACCAATATTATCAAAATTATTCTCAGAAAGGTATTCCGTAATTTTATCGATAACTTCTACACTGTATTGCACGTCTTCCTCCAACCGCAAATAACGAACGCGAGCGTCATAATTTAACACATTTTCTGTGGTACTTTTCATCAGACACTGAAAAAACTCAATGACGTGGCGACTGTGTTTTCCGAGCGATGCCCCATTGAAAACCCGCAAGGGAGCGGCGTATTGGCTGTTTTCCAGCTGAATAAGCACATCCCTTAGCTGATTAAGTACGTCTTTTGCAACGTTTACCGTCATATTACTTCTTAACGTTAAGTTTTATCGAAATTTTGGCATCGTTTGAAAGCAACCTTGTTTCTTCGCCAACTCCAAACTCCGTACGGTCAATGGTGAACTGCCCTTGAAACGTGCCGGTACTTCCGTTTTCGGTAAAGGTAAAAGGTATTTTGATACTTTTGGTTTTATTTTTAATCGTCAGGTCAAACGTGCCAATATAACTATTTGCCCCGCTCCCTTTGGCTATTGAGGTTGACTTCATGGTAATTGTCGGATACTTGGCCACGTCAAAATACTCGTCACTTTTGAGTTCTTTGTCTCGAATGCTATTATCGGTATCAAACGTTGCGGTTTTAACAGAGGCTGAAATTGAACTGCTACTTAGGTTATCGGCATCAAAATTTACCGTTGCCGCCAAGCCGCCAAACTTACCATCGGCGTAGGCTCCCAAGGCATGTTTGATTTTGAAAGTTATGGCTGCGGTAGTCGGTTTCCAGTCTTGACCAGTTGCCGATTGCATGGCAAATACGAAAGAAACGAAAGTTAAGGTTAAAAGTATTTTTTTCATATGAATGATTGATTTATGAGTGATTAGGGCATTAAAATTTATAGCTTATACCGATCATCGGTTGCATGAGTTTTGCTCGGAAGCGGTCGTTGTCGAAAGTTAGTGGTCGGTTCGTAGTATATTCGATAAATTGGAAGCTTAATCCCGCTCTGATTCCGAGCTTTTCTGTTGCCCAATAGCGAGCATACAATTCTGAATTTAAGCTTCCTCGGTCGTTATCGCCCACTAAAAGTATATTTGGGGAAGTAGGACTCCCGACCTGTGTAGAGTTATTCAGCGAAGCACTTTGCGATGCAGCAAACGTGCCGCTTTGCTCGCCGCCAAAGGTCAAACCAACTACATCTATGTTAAAACCAATATCAAATTTTTCGTTGAAGCTGTATTCTAAATGAATCGGAATGGCTACATAAGTTACAGCCGCTGAGCCGAGGCGTAAAGTATCAAGGTTCGCTTCGTCTATTGTTAAATCTGCGGGGGCGGTGATAAAGTCAATATTAGAACCAGAGAAGTTTGTCAAGCGAACTCCCGTTCCGATTTTGAAGCGACCTTTACTGCCTATCCCCCACTTTTTAGTGATACCAAGCGAGGGCGAAAACCCCGAACCAAAAGCGGCGGAGGCGTCAATAATCGTAGTATTTTTGTCTTGGGCAAAACTAAAAATAGATACTAATAAAAGTGCGAGTGTGTAGGCGGTTATTTTTTTCATTTTCAGTAGATATATGTAATCGAGTAATTTTAATTAGGTAAAGTCAAGGTTTTACGAGTGACGAGTTTCCGAATGAAACCGAAAAAGCTTTGCACCAAATAGACACCACTTTTTGCTTTTCGAGGTTAACGGTGGAGGGAATTGCGAACGAATTTGTTCCGTTTTTTACTGTATTCGATATTTCCACAAAATTGGTAATAGCAGTATCTTCGGCGAGGTAAATTCGTAAATCTGGGCCATTATCAACCTTCAAATTTTCAATAACCAGCGTGCGGTTATTATTAGCATCAATAAAAATTTTGGCTTTGCCCGTCGTACTCGGATGAGCGGAAGAGCCGCTGAAATCTCCTGATAATAAGAGTGTTTGCGTTGCAGTATCGATAGTTACCTCAGGCGTAACGTCTTCCGGAGCTATTTCCTCAACTTTATTGCAAGAAGCAAGGGCAAACGTGGCGATAAAAAGGATGGTTAAATATTTCATTGTTGTAAACATTGATTTGTGAGTATTAATTAACTTACGAGATAGGTTTTGTCTCGGTTTTAGAATTTGTAAAAAAAGTAGTTTTAATTATTCCCCACACTTCACGGTTGCTCATCGGCAAGTGTCCGTGTTGTTTATTTTCGAGGTGAATATCAGCGAGACGTTTCCAGTGCCAACTTAAATCTTTATAGGCATTAATTAGCTTATATTCAGGATCATAAACGTGTCCTGGGTCGGCACTAATTCCGTTCAACTCCATTATTTTGATGTTTTTTCCAAGCTGAAAATCTTTCAAAGAAGCAACTTTTATATCGTATCTTCCGTAAAAAAAGTTTTCATAGGGTGCAGATATTTTATCGAAAACAGCATTGACTTCAGCAGTAATTAGATGGTTTCCGTTCAGAAATTTTGTACCTCGGCAGTGATTTCCAATCGGCTCTAAAAGACGTTTTTCATTTGCAGGAAGCACGATTTTAAGTTCGTCGCCTATGCGTTTTCTCAAAACGTCTAATTGGAAAACTGCCCGCGGGTTCACCAAAACCAATTGCTCAATTGTGGAAGTACCGTCTCCGGTTACGCTCAAAAACTCTTTAGCGGTTATCGAAGAAACTTCGCCCGTAGATTTAGTTGGTAAGCGACTGTAAAGCACCGCCAACTCAATTGGATAATCAATAAATTCCTGAATCAGAAAATTTTCGTTTACCCGATCAGCGTAATTTCTTAATTGAGTCTCGTTCGTGATTTTTTCCACATCCGTTCCCCGTTCACCCACATTTGGTTTCGCAATTATTGGAAACGAAAGTCCGTGTTCTGAAATCAAACCCAATATTTGTGAAAAAGTGCTGCCTTTTTCCACAAAAATGGTTGTGGCGAGGTATTCAGAAGAAAGATGTTGTAGAATGTCCGTCTTCTTTTCACCGTAAAAACCGCCGCCGTAAATGGCGGGATTTACCGACGTCGGGTAAGTAAGCGAACCCGTGCGGATTACCTGATAAACATAATAAGGTAGCATAGGTAGGTAAAATAACCACCACGGCCAGTACTCGTAACGAGTGAATTTATAGAAGAAAGAAGCCATTTAGAGACTTTTGTTTTGGGTTTACTGACCTATCTACGAAATTTAGCCTACTTGTAGGTTTTGAATAGTTGAAAAAACGCCAAAATTATGAAAATACTTCCAACCACGTAGCCAATCGGAATGCGGTGAAAGAAGCGAAGCAGCCGTTCCCTAAACCTAAAAGTAGCGAAAGCAAAAAGAGCTAAAATCGCAAATGCCCCAACCGCCGTACCGATAATAAAAGCAAGCCGACTTCCTAACGAGTTTATTTCAAAATGGGTATTAAGATATATTAAAACCGTTAACCAAAACGGAAGTAACTGCGGGTTTAGGCTTCCTAACGTCAAACCCGTGATAAATGGAGATTTCTCAGATAAACGAACAATTTTCGTCTTTTTCTTGGAAGATTTGTATTGATTAATAATTGTCAACACGCCAATCGCCGCAAAAACAGGAACAACTGCGAGTTGCAAATACTGGA
>JANQUM010000296.1 GCA_030731175.1 Spirosomataceae bacterium | reverse complement strand
GAAAAGCACAGCGAGGTTATAAATAGTAGAGGTAATACTTTTTTCATAGAAAAGGGTTATTGGGTTTAGCTTACCGCATCATACACTTGCACTTTTTGCCAAAGATGGCTGCAGGTTTTAATAAAAACAATGTGGTCTGGGTGGTCTTGATACACATCTTGCGTTGCTTTATCATCAAAAATAAAAGTAATCGAAAAATCGTAGGTGTTGTCTATCACCTCTCGATTAGTTGATGCGGGCTGACCAACATACGCCTCACGGATAATATCAATTGTTGCCAACTTTTCAAGTCCAGCGTGTAGTGCGACTTTGTTGGTTTCGGTTGATTCTTTCAACCAAAAGAAAACGGTATGGACAAGCCCTTGTTTGCGTGTAGTCATGTTTTTTTCTTGCAAAATAAGTAACGAATTCAGTGAAAATCAACGAAATGAGCTAAACAAAAGGAAAGTTCCGGTGAAATATTCGTTTATAGAAGAGCCGTGCGTTCCTCCCTGAATAGGGTTTAATTTAACGTCCGGAGCGTTATTTCGTTTCATTGCGTCAAACGCAGTTTGTGAATTAAGGAATGGAACGTATTCGTCTGCGGTACCGTGGTACAAGGTAACTGGAGCAACCGGCCTCCAATCATAAACGTCGTTTTCAGCAATTGCTGCCAAGAATTCGGTATCGGTTTTATTCATAACTCCCGCCACAAAAGTAGGATTCAAGATAGACTTAAAGCTCTGTGTAACTTGCACCGCAGGGCCAGATTGCGTAATTTGTGAAGCAAAAGGCTCTATGAAATAGCTGCTCATTGGGCGGTTAATTCCTTCAAGTTCGTTGTAAGTTTGTAAGACCCAAATGTAAGAACTGTTAAAAGCCGGGTCTCCAGCGGAGTCCCGCGTGATGATTTCGTTAACCGAAGCAGTTTTGTTGTACGCACCTGCACCGCAACTTGAAACTACCACGTTAAATTCGTCGTCATCTTCGTCTTGAATGGCTTGGTGCATTGCCATTGTGGCGTAACCACCTTCAGAATAGCCGGCAAGCAATAATTTGTTATTAAATTTAATTTCCTCCTGAGCAATATATTCTTTCACCGCCCGCAAAAAATCAATATTTGAGTCAGAAAGACCTTCTTTGTGTTCGTAAGGATGAGCAATATTTTTGGATGCCCCGTAACCCAAATAATCTGGCAAAGCAATTATCATTCCGGTACTTGCCAAAATACTGCCCAAAGATGCTTCCGTATTTACACCGAAATAGGAGGGGGCGTCCTGTTCGTTAAACAGCGTCCCGTGTTGCAGCGAGCCTAACGCAAACGTATTTTCGGGCAAACTATTTGGTATAATTAAAGCACCCGAAGCAAGAATATCGTTTCCTTTTAAATCTTTAGTATTGTAAACTATTTTAATTTGGTCAATGCCAGATTGTATGAAAAGGCTTATGTCAATTCCGCCAGTTTGAGCACCAAGCGTTGAGTTTACAAATTGCTTGAATTGAGTAAGATTGTAAGTTTGAACCAAATCGGCAGAAACTAAGTATTCGTTTTCTTTTGGAGTAGGCTCAGTAGGATTACACGCCCAAAATAGCGTAACAAAAGTAAAAAGGTAGATAAATTGAAATTTATTAAACCGTCTTGTCATTGTGTTGTGTAGTTTTTGTGCTGATTGAGTAACGCTTAAAACAAAAAAAGATTAGTTTTTAGCTAATCTTTTTTTGAAAAAGTATGATTTTATATAACAGAATAATCGATTACTTGCCTCGCATTGCGTCCAGTAAGTCACTCAATTTTTCGGCTTCAGTATCAGTAAGATTTGACATTGAGTTCTGTAAATCAATGAGCTCTTTCTCAACTTCCAATATGGCAGTACGACCAGCGTTTGTTATTGCCACATCGCACGCTCGTCGATCGGCTTTATTTTCAACTCTAGTTACGTAATCACGTAAAAATAGCTTATCTACTAACCGTGACGCATTTGACATCTTGTCAAGCATACGATCAATAATCGAATTTATTGTCAACGGCTCACCATTTTGACCATTTAAAATACGTAGCACATTATACTGCTGCAAACTCAATCCGTACTTCTTCAAAAGCTTGTTGTGGTGAAGGTACAGCCAGTTATTAGTATATATTACGTTAATAATTGCCTTTTCATTTGAACTGTGAAAAGGTTTGGTCTGTTTGATTTCTTGTTCGATTGACATTTTTTATGAGTAGAGTTTTAGTGAAAAATTTAGTTATAATCAGGTACAACCAAAACGCCGATAATTGCGTTTAGGGCTTTTGCATTAAAAAAACGTATATTATATGCTTAAAACAGAATATCCAATTTTTTTAGCTTCAAAATCGCCACGGCGATCGGAAATATTACGTAATGCAGGTTTTGAGTTCCAATTATTGGATCAGAATTTTGATGAAAATATCCCGTTGAACATGACACCGGAGACCATTCCACTCTTTTTGTCAAACGCTAAACTGCATTCACTTGCCGTAAATGTAGCTAATAAAATCGTAATTTGTGCGGATACAGTAGTTATTTTATCTAACGGTAGCATTGGCAAACCTCAAGATGTAGATGAAGCTGTTTTGATGCTTAATCAGTTGAGCAACAGCACGCACCGTGTGCTAACGGGGGTGAGTATAGGTACGCCGAAAGGGTTTGTTGAATTCGTAGATACCACAATCGTGACGTTCAAAAAGCTGGATAAATGGGAAATCGATTTTTACATAGAAAATTACAAACCCTTCGATAAAGCAGGAAGTTATGGCGTACAGGATTTCATCGGAATGATTGGCATCACGCACCTTGATGGTTCTTTTTATAATGTAATGGGGCTGCCAATTCACAAAGTGTATAAAGCCCTTCAACCTTTTATTTTGAAATAATGCAGAAAGACCAAATGGTGATTTACCATAACATCGAAGACGAAAAAATCTACGTAAAAGTACCCGAAGGCGTTGCTACACATTTTCAATTGCAAAATTTGGCGGGAAAAATAATCGCCGAAGCCGTACACGCCGAAGCCTTTCAAGATTTTGACTTAACGGATTTGCCCGAAGGAAATTATTTCGTAATTGTGAATCAAGACGACGTGATTCGTAGTAAGAAAATCCAAATTGGCTTCAACGACTGATGCGGGGAATGTTTTTTTATTCCTAAGAGTCAAATTTACATTTGTAAGATTCGCGGAAAGTTATTGTAGTCATCGAAAACAGGCTATTCGACAAGACTAACCGCCAAAACCTAACGGCTTTCAATGGACAAAACGGTAGCACTTTATTGGCTAAAAAAAGACATTCGGTTGAATGATAATACCGCATTCTTGACCGCACTGCGGCAGCATTCTACCGTAGTTCCGATTTTTATTTTGGAAGAAACCTATCTTTCAGCTCCTGAAACCTCCATTGTGCACGTAAATGCTCAATTTCAAGCCCTGCTTGATTTTAAAGAAAAACTAACCGCCGAAGGCGTTGAACCGCTTTATCTTTACGGCGAAGCTGTACACATTTTACAGAAACTCTTTGACCTCCATAAATTCGCCTACATATATTCGCACGAAGAAATTGGCAACGGTCTGACATACAAACGCGACCGAGCGGTTGCCAAATTTTGCCATGAAAACGGAATTTCGTGGCGAGAAATGCAACAAACTGGCGTGGTACGAAGGCTGAAAAACCGAGACGATTGGGCAAACTTATGGAAAGATTTCTACGGTCGGTATAGCGAATCAGCTCCGAGTTCGGCTCAATTGAGAAAAGTAAAAATACTGCCAGCTTGGGAAAACTTAACGGAGCGATTTGAACCGCTCATTGAAAAAATTTTTGACGATAAAGCCGTAGAAGAACTTTCGCAACTTTCATTACAGCACGTTTCGGAGACGAACGCACACGCTGACTTATATGATTTTATGCACAATCGGGGCGTAAAATATCGGGGCGGAATTAGCTCCCCAAATACTGCATTAACGGCTGGTTCTCGTTTATCGGTTCACCTTGCTTTTGGCACAATCTCGGGGCGGTACGTTTACCAAAAAGTAAACGAACGCATCGC
>JANQUM010000295.1 GCA_030731175.1 Spirosomataceae bacterium | reverse complement strand
AGTTGTCATAATTGAATACAAGAAACTATTGCGGTGTAACTTTAAAATGTTTAACTTAGTAAGCTATAAACTTTGATAGTAAAACTTATGAACGATTTTTCATCTAAATACCACCTACTTGATTCAAAGGGTAAAGCAGCAGTTGATCAGTACATTGATTCGTTGTTAGACAACTCAAAGTTAGCCGTGCAGAAGTTTAATACTGCTTACAAAAAACGTATTCTCGCTATTTCTACTTGGACAGCAGTTCTACCTCAAAAAGACACAACGAAAACTAACGTTGAGCTATGAAAACCTACTTATCAATCGCTTGTATAATCGTTACTATTTTAAATTTCCAAAGTTGTACCCAAACCGACGAAGTACCGCTCGAACAACAGGCAACTTTTGACTTGATTCAAGATAAAATTCTGACGACAAACTGTGCCGTTTCGGGTTGTCACGCTTCAGAACAAGACCCGAGCTTTATAGAACACGGTCTGATTTTGACGAAAGGCAATGCCTACGCAAATCTGTTAAACAAAACACCCAAAAATATTTCTGCCCGAGAAGACGGCTTAAAACTTGTAACGCCCGGAAGTGCCACAAAAAGTTTGCTTTATCAGAAATTATTGTACGATTACGGGCACGCAAACCACAGCGGCAAAACCTACGGAAGCGTAATGCCACTCGGCAGTGATTTGCTTTCAAACGGACACATAAATTACGTTTTGCAATGGATTCAGGGCGGTGCTCCCGAAACCGGAAACGTAGCCGAAGTGTCGCTTCTTTCAGACAAAACGCCTTCGCAGGCAACGTTTTCACCGTTACCAAAACCAGTAGTTGGAGCGGGTTTCCAGATGACACTCGGGCCGTTTGAGGTTTATCCGTTTTTTGAGCGGGAATTTTTCCTTCACAAAGAATTAGGGAACGCAGCACCCGTTTACGTAAACCGCTATCAAATAAGAATGCGGCCCGGCAGTCACCATTTTATCCTCTACGGTTTCCGGAATGATACCCGCCCACCGATGAACACTATCAGGGATTTAAGGAATCAAAACGGCTCGCTGAATTTTGCAACTTTTGCGAGTATGCAAAACCACATTTTTAACTTTGGCGGAAGCGAATCCATCGAAGATTACACGTTTCCCGACGGAACAGCGGTAGAATTACCCGCAAACGCTACTTTTGATATGAACTCGCACTACTTCAATAAAGGGGATAAATCTACAACCGGCGAAGTAAATATCAACCTTTATACCGTGCCAAGAGAGAAAGTAACTAAGGTTTTGAAAGTGCTTGATTTGGGAAATACAAACCTCAATATTCCGCCGAAACAAAGAACAGTGCAAACGAGAAATTTCACCTTTGATAAAGACGTAAAAATCGTGATGTTGTTTTCACATACACACAAATTGGGCGAAAAGTTTGAAATACTAATCAAAGGCGGCAGCCGCGACGGTCAGGTGGTTTATACCTCTGCTAATTGGGAACATCCCGAAAAAATTAATTACGGACAACCGCTTACTATCAAAGCCGGAGAAGGCTTGACTTCCCGAATTACGTACAATAATTTCACCGATAAAACCGTCCGGTTCGGATTGACATCTGACGACGAAATGGGAATTATTTTTGGGTATTATTATGAGGAATGAGCCTTTTAGATTAGAGAGTCGAAATACGAGATTAGAGATCAATACCATTTTGTAAAAAGAAGAGCCGCTGAATTACGATTCAACGGCTCTTTATATTTAGTGATATATTTGCAACGTTTTACGTTTCTCCAATCTCAAATCTTATTCCCCGCGTTTCGGGCGGGATTTGTAATTAGATTTTTGTCGGTCTTTGAAATTACCTTTCGTATTTCGGTCACGATTTCCGCCACCGCTTGGTCTTCCGCCAGAACGATCACCGCCGCCGCCTTGTCGGAAATTTCGTCCGCCACCACCACCACCTTGCTTCGGAGGTTCGGTTGAAGCATTCGGATCTGGCTCAAAACCATCAATTATCGCGAGTGGAATACGCTCTTCGAGCAACCTTTCAATTCCCCGTAAAAAAGTAGTTTCATCTGCGGCAACAAGTGAAATGGCTTCGCCGCTTGCTCCGGCACGACCTGTTCTACCAATTCGGTGAACGTAATCTTCTGGAACGTTTGGCAACTCGTAATTTACGACGTGCGGTAAAAGCGGAATATCAAGTCCACGAGCGGCAATATCTGTTGCAACTAAAACTCTGACATTGCCTTCCTTAAAATTATCAAGGGCTTTTGTTCGGGCACTTTGGCTTTTATTGCCGTGAATTGCCGCCGATTCGATGCCGCTTTTGGTTAGTTTTTCGCTTAAGCGGTTTGCACGGTGTTTTGTACGAGTAAAAACCAGTACCTGCGACCAGTTTCCGTCGTTGATGAGCTTTATCAACACATCCGGCTTTTCTTTGGTATCAACCCGGTAAGCAAATTGCTCCACTTTTTCGGCGGTAGTTTGCTCAGGCGTAGCTTCCACCATTTCGGGGTTTCTCAAGATTCCGCTCGCCAATTTTTTTATTTCAGCCGAAAACGTAGCCGAGAAAAGTAAGTTCTGCCGACGCTCGGGCATCAATTGCATCACTCTATTAATGTCACGCACAAAACCCATGTCAAGCATGCGGTCGGCTTCGTCCAAAACAAAAAACTCTACCTGCGATAACGAAAGGGCTTTTTGTTGGTATAAATCCAATAAACGCCCTGGTGTTGCCACCAAAATATCTACTCCTTTACGAAGCGTAGCAATCTGTGGATTAGCGTTTACACCACCAAAAATCACCATCGAACGAATATCCAAAAACTTGCTGTATTCCTCAATATTATCCAGAATTTGGGCAGCAAGCTCACGGGTTGGCGTAAGTATCAACGCCCTGATTGGGCGTTTGCCGCGTGGATTTTCGGTTTGAGATAAAATATGGAGCATTGGAAGCGTAAAACCCGCCGTTTTTCCGGTTCCGGTTTGGGCAGAAGCCAAGACATCCCGGCGGTCTAGCACGTGTGGAATTGCTTTTTCCTGAATGGGCGTAGCTTCGGTGTAGCCTTTCTGCTGAATAGCTTTCAAAATCGGCTCAGATAAGCCTAAATCTTTAAATAACATAAATTGAGTGTCCGGTCATTAGTAATTGACCGACGGCGATGTGCCTGATTAAATGAGTGTTATGAAGAACGTAGCGAGGTGCTTTTTACTAAACGGGCGTCACGCCAAAGCAAGTTGTTCCTACGTTTTAAAGTGCAAAGGTAGTGTTTATTTAGTTGGGAAGTTGTGGCGGCGTAGGATGATTTCACTCGCTACAAAAATTATACACCATAGAGAGCCGTGTACAAATCAAATTTCTCCCGTGTCAGAATATATTGGCTTTGTTCACCCTTAATATTAATCCAGCCGATAGGCTCTGCTTGATGAGTTTTTAAGAATTCGAAGCCCATTTTTGGTAATATCGCATTTGGGGCTGGATTGGCGGCAAACGGTTGACAAAATAATCTTTGCAGCTTGAATTTTTCAAAGTACAAAGGAATTGTTTTCTTTAACAACTCTACCCCAATTCCTTGTTTTACAATTGACGGATTCCACAAATGTAAGTGCATTTCCGCCTCCTCGCCAATGATTAATTTATTGATATTTGAATGCCCGATTGGCTCGCCATTACGTAGCCACAAGTAGTAGAAAAATAACTTTTTATCGAGCGGCTTTTCGTATTCTTCTGTCAAAAAAGATATCCACGCGGTTTTAGGCATCAATTTCTGGGGGTCAATGCCCATGCCAAGCCAATATCCGTCGTTTTTAGAACTGAAATAATTTGCTATGCCCTCAAAGTTTTCTGGCGAAAATTCAGCAACGGTATAGAAGGGTTGTGAATCAGACATAAGTTATTTTTTAAAAGATTACGGTGTAAAAATATTGCAGCCTCTTACCTCACATCATTTGCTTGCTTTTCTAAAAGCAATATAGATATGAAGTACAAAATTACTCAAAATAAGATTACCTGATTTTAAGAGACTGTTTAAAATTGTCATTTTGATTTGAGGGGGTTTAAATTGGGGTCGGTA
>JANQUM010000294.1 GCA_030731175.1 Spirosomataceae bacterium | reverse complement strand
GTACCGATGCATTTTGCCTGCGGCGGACATACGGCATACGCTCTCCCTTTAAGCGACAATACACAACTTTCGGATTACGTTGTGGAATTTCCGAAAGACGTTGAGCTCTTTGCGAGTACCTTAGGTGAATCTGGATTATTATCAGATCGCAAACGAAAAATCGAAACCAACGGTAAGCTACTCTCGCTTTCCGAAACACTCTTTAATGAAGATGCCTTGATTTTTGAAAACGTTAACTACGATTGGGTTAGGCTGCGAAAAAAAGGCGAAGAAAAGGGAGTTATCGTGAAATTTACGGGCTACCCGCACCTCGCACTTTGGGCAAAACCGGGTGCTGATTATATTTGCGTAGAACCGTGGCTCGGACTGCCCGATTCAGAAAACGAATCGACCGAGATAACGCAAAAACCTACGTACAAAACCATCGAACCGAATACCACGTTTTCAATTGCCATTGAAACGGAGGTGGAGTAATCTACGCCGCGTTAGTAATTAAAAAACCTATTCTGCTGCGACACTAAACTTTACCACTTACATAGTGTTATAAATGATGATGCACTCCGTGTATCTGGAAGTCTGTTTTACACATCATCACCAAAGAAAAAGCAAATGAGTTTCTTAAAAGCAGAATGGCGGAAATTAGCCATGGCAAATTATGTTATAGATCCTGAAATACTAAAAAAGTACGTTCCGGCGGGAACAGAACTCGATTTGTGGGAAGGTAAATGCTACGTGAGTTTAATTGGTTTTATGTTTAAGGAGGTAAAATTATTAGGTGTGAAAATTCCATTTCACGTCAATTTTGAAGAAGTGAATCTGCGGTTTTACGTCAGACGCTTTGAAAATGGAATATGGAAACGGGGCGTGGTTTTTATCAAAGAAATTGTTCCAAAACCGGCGTTGACTTTCGTTGCGAATACGCTTTACAACGAAAAGTACGAAACGATGCCCATTGGGCACAAATGGGAAGAAAACGCAACAAATAGAGAAACTACTTACGAATGGAAAAAGCAAAATCAGTGGCAATCTTTCAAAGTTGTGGCTGATTTAGAGCAAAGCCCAATTGCAGAAAACAGCGAAACGGAGTTCATCACCGAACACTATTGGGGCTACGCCAAAGTTAGCGAGACCGTAACGAACGAATACGAAGTAACGCACCCCAAATGGCAGCAGTACGCCGTACAAAGTGCGGAAATCAACGTTGATTTCGGATTGGTTTACGGCTCTGAGTTTGCATTTTTATCCGATAGAAATCCTGATTCGGTACTCCTTGCCGAAGGCTCAAAAATTACAGTAGAAGGCAAGAAGACACTCAAAGTAAAACGATAAGCGTCGGCGGATTTCGATTCATCGAAAAGTAAAATCAACTAAAAGCAAAACGCTGAAAATAATGGCAAAAAAAACGCAGACCGCTCCGCTTTTACAAGGTTTTACCCGACTTATCACTGATGCCACAATTGGTATTACAGATTTGGTTGAAGCCATGCACCGACGTATTGTCCATCCACCTTTTTTACCGTCAACGCCCGTTCAGGAGTTGATAACCGCCATTGCCGGAATCACGTACACTAACGTAAAATGGAGTACAAGAATCATCGGCGGCGGTTTGGATAAAGCGTTAGGCAAATTAACGCCCGTATTAGGAAGTTTAAAATCAACCGACGAAGGGGAAGCGTTACGTTCTGTTTTGAACGGTTTGGTGGGTGATTACCTCGAAAAAAAGGCAAATCCGTTGCAGATTACGATGCAATTCAGGCATAAATCTAAGCCCATTTTACTTGAAAGTGAAAGTCTGAAGGAAACCTATCCGGCTATCAACGGTAAAATATTGGTGATGGTGCACGGCTCGTGCATGAACGACACGCAATGGACTCGAAAAGAACATAATCACGGAGAACGTTTGGCGGCGGAATTAGAAAAAACGCCCATTTACCTACGCTACAACAGCGGGCGGCACGTTTCTGCCAACGGAAAAGATTTTAGCGAACTGCTCGAAAACCTAATTGGGCAATGGCCCGTACCCGTTGAAGAAATTGTTATTCTTGCCCACAGTATGGGCGGTTTGGTTTCAAGAAGTGCCATTTTTTACGGTCAGAAACAGAAGAAAACGTGGACGAAAAAACTCAAGAAGGTAGTCTTTCTCGGAACGCCCCACCACGGTGCACCGCTTGAGCGGATGGGGAATTACGTAGATGCCATTTTGGAAGCAATACCGTACGCAAAACCTTTTGCTCGGTTAGGAAAAGTCAGGAGTAGCGGCATCACAGATTTAAGGCACGGAAACCTGCTTGATGAAGACTGGCAAAACCGCGACCGTTTTGAAATAAAAACCGATCAACGAGTGCACGTTCCGTTACCCAAACGGATAGTTTTTTACAATATAGCCGCCGTTCTTGGCAAAAAGACGGACACTATTTCTTCCCGAATTATCGGCGATAGCATGGTTGATTTAAAAAGTGCTTTGGGACAACACGATAATCCTGACAAACAATTGCAATTTAAGAAGCAAAACACGTGGGTTGCGAACAACTTGAACCATATGGATTTGCTAAGTGCTCCCGAAGTCTATCAAAAAATAAAAGCTTGGTTGGTTTAGACAGCAGTCAACTCAAATCTGTCGAAAAAACACTAACCTTTCTCGAAACACCTCTCCAATTTTTCATTAATTATATCGAACACCTTATTCGTAGCCCAACCATCCTGAAATTCTCAGGGTGGTTGTTTTGCTTGCAGCCTATTTTCTAACAAATAGCTTGCTTAACCGTGGTGATCCTTCGTCGGTTTTACAGACTATTTCCTCACTTTTCTGTGTAACAATAGTCACGGGATAATGCAATTGTAGTCGGTAAATTTGTTTCATGATTTAATTACATCTAAAAGATATACATCATGAGAAAACTACAATTTTTGATCGTCCTTTTTATAAGTACAATGTTACTAAACAGTTGTGACAAAAACTCGACCGATGTTGATCCTACTTTATCTACGGAAGTGGATGATGCTCTTCAAGCTACGCTTACTGACGAGTACAAAGCCCAGATTGTATATCAACGAATCTTGGATGATTTCGGAGCCGATACCCGACCGTTCGTAAACATTAAAGGTGCTGAAATTAAACACGCTGAGGCAATCGCTACTTTGATGAATAGGTACGGTATTGAAGTTCCAGTTAACACGTTCAAGGTAGCTGATATGGAGACGTTTACTACGGTAAAAGATGCTTGTGCGTTGGGCGTAATTGCCGAGGAAGAGAACATTGCACTGTACGATTCTTACTTGACTTTAGACTTACCCGCCGACGTACGAAACGTGTTTGAAAGCAACAGGTCGGCTTCTCTAAATAACCATTTGCCTGCTTTTCAGAATTGCAGCAAGTAATAGAAACTTCTTTTAATACATATTTAAACAATTAAACTTTATAAAAAATGAAAAAGATTGCAATCGTATTCGTGATGTTAATGAGTGTTATATCCGTGCAGGCTCAGAAGGGTCAAGGCAAAGGACAAGGCTGGGAAGCATTATCTAATATGAAGGCAGTAATGAAGCCCTCATTTCAGCCCGTTATAAAAGAAAATAACCTTGAGCCTGCGAAAGAAAATGCTGCCAAATTATATGAAATGGCTGTTTTATTGGAAAACGGAAGTAAGCCAAAAGCATTCCGAAAAAAGGGAATGGCGGAGAAATTTACCTCCATTACTACCTTATCGAAATCGATGAAAGAGCTGGTTGAAAACAACGCTTCCGATGAAGATATTAAAAATGAATTGGTGAGTCTTCACGCAGCTTTTGCCGAAATAGCTCACCACAAAAAAGCGGGCGGTCCGAAACATTGAGCCGTATTCGGTAGTGTGACAGATGTCACGAAAAAGTACAATTTGATGAGTTAACTTTAGGTATTAAAAATAACAACAACATGAACGAAGAAACAATAATAAGCATGCCACGTATTGGTGATATAGCTCCAGATTTTGAAGCGGTAACCACCAAAGGGAAAATCAAACTTTCTGATTACGCCAAAGACAAATGGATTGTCATGTTCTCTCATCCGGCAGATTT
>JANQUM010000293.1 GCA_030731175.1 Spirosomataceae bacterium | reverse complement strand
GGGGATAAATTCACGATAAAAACACTTGCCGATATCGGCTTTACCGATGAAATTGAAGAAACTGAAACAACTTTTCAGGGAAATTCACGTTTGAAAGCCCGCCACGTTTACGATAAATTTCAGCTTACAACAATTGCCGACGATTCGGGTCTGGAGGTAGAAGCCTTAAACGGCGAGCCAGGAATTTACTCTGCTCGCTACGCCGGAGAACACGGAAACCACGCAAAAAATAACGCTAAATTATTGACGGAATTGGCGGGTAAAACCAATAGGAACGCCCAATTTCGTTCGGTGATTTCGCTTATTCATGACAATGAAGAAACTCAGTTTGAAGGTATTGTGAAAGGCAAAATCAACGAAGAACTTTCAGGAACAGACGGCTTTGGTTACGACCCGCTTTTTACGCCCGAAGGCTTTGACCGAACCTTTGCCGAAATGACAATGGAAGAGAAAAACCCGATAAGTCACCGAGGGTTGGCGGTAGAAAAACTGATAAACCACTTGAAGGAGATTTAACAAAAAAAGCGGCAACCAAATTTGGCTGTCGCTTTCGTTCATCATAGGTAATGAATACTAATTCTTATATTTTTCGTCGAAAGAAAGGCGTTGCTCTCTTTACAAATTGTGATACAAAGTTGGTGCAAAAAAAACTTCTCAACTATCGTGATTTTAACCAAAATTAATGTGATATTACCATTAAAGTTAATAGGTGATAACTATATAAGGTAATTTCGCATGAAACTGGAGTACGAAAATATTATTCCTGATGATGGAAGTTCATTCAAGCTGATTCAATGGAAGTCAGAAAACGACCGCTTCTTTTGGCACCAACACCCTGAGTATGAGCTGATTTACGTTCGGCAAGGCAGCGGCAGACTTCACGTGGGTGATTACGTGGGAAGTTATAAAGCGGGAGACTTACTATTTCTCGGGCCAAATTTGCCGCATACAGGTCTGGGTTACGGCGTAATTGGAACGCACGAAGAGCTGATTGTGCAGTTATCTGAGCGTTTTATGGAGCTTGGTGGTATGCATCAACTACCAGAAATGAAACGGATAATTAAGTTATTTAACCTTTCAAAAAGAGGTTTGATTTTTACCGGAGATATCACCAAAAGTGTTGGGAAGCGGCTTGAAAAAATGCTTCATCAAAGTGGTATTGAGCGGCTTATCTCGCTGCTTCAAATCTTGAAAGATCTTTCGCTGCACGACGAAAGCAGGACGTTAAATTCTAAAAATGCCCGGTTTGAGTTTCGGCACAAAGACGAAGACAGAATCGGGAAAATTTACAGTTTTGTTGAGCAAAATTATCAACAAGCTATTGAACTTGCTACCGTTGCTGATTTGGCGAACATGACCGTGCAATCTTTCTGTCGATATTTCAAGAAAATGACCCGCATGACTTTCACTGATTTTGTGAACGAATTTCGGGTAAAACAGGCATGCAGGTTATTAATGACCAACAAGGTTATTGCCGATATTTGCTTTGAAAGCGGCTTTAACAACGTTTCACACTTCAACAAAACGTTTAAGAACGTAATTGGTGAAAGCCCCAGAAATTACCGAAAAAAGCTGATTCCGTAAAGGAAGAATCAACGCATTCTGTCCGCACTTCTCACTAACTTTTCGTCACGCTTTATCAAGCGGTTCGCAATAAAGTTACAAACCAAAGCCACCACGAGAGCAATAATTCCAATTCCGAAATCACCGATATCATTCGCGTCGCCGAGTTTTGCACCGTCGCGGGTTACGTGATAAATTGATGCCGATAAAGCCGCTGCCAAGAGAATCGAATTCAACGCCACGAAGAGCATTTGACGGATTCGGTTTTTGTATTGGAATATGGTAAAGAGTGTAAATATCCCCGCGAGTCCGGCGAGTGTTGCTACGTAAAAAATGGGCGTTTTCAAGACAGCCAAGCCGCCTTTCGTGTGAATTAAATAGTAAGGATTCACCATTACTTGCTCATCTGGCCCGATTGATTTTGACCACGAAGTAGTAGCCAAAAATATACCGACACAAATAATAGTGATGATTAAAAGTACGGTTTGAATGCGTTGTAACATGATAGTTATGATTGGTAGCTTCCAAGCAACATTGGAAGTAGTTAAATTTTCTGTTTTACTTAAATTTCCGCAAAATTACGGGTTTTTCGTTAATTCCGTTACGATTCACGAGTTAAAGCCACAATCAGTTCTTTGTGCTGTGGGAATTTCTTTAAAAACCATTTCTGGTCGGGCATTTCAAAGTCAGAAAAATCAAAACCCGGAGCAACCGTGCAACCAACTAATGAATAAGCACTTCCTGTCGCCGGACGGCTACCAAACCAAGTTCCTGCTTTCACTACTGCCTGAAAAACTTCGCCTTTTTCTGGGTTATTTCCGAGCCGAATTATTTCTAAATTTGCGTTTTCATCGATGCAGAAAACTTCCAGAGCATCGCCAGCGTAGAAGTGCCATATTTCGTCAGAAGCAATGCGGTGAAGTGCCGAGAAATGGTAGTTTTCGAGTAGAAAATATATCGCCGTTCCGAAATTTCTTTCGCCACCAAAGCGTTTAGGAAGAGCATCGGCGGCGATGGTTTCTTCTGAGCGGTAAGTTTCCGTGAAATAACCGCCTTCGGGGTGCGGTTGCATGTCGTATTTTTTGACCCAGTAGTGGGCGGGGAATTGATTCATATTTTTTGAAGTTAAAAATAAGACAACAGCAAGAGAATCATACAAGTTTTTAAATGAAAAAAATACTTATTGTACTTTCAATTCTCATCGGCGTAAACGTCTTATCCGCTTACGTTTTCGTACGAGCAGATTTGACCGAAGAAAAACGCTATTCCGTTTCCATCGCAACGGAGAATTTACTCGAAAACCTTCAGGATGACGTTTTCATTAAAGTTTACCTTGACGGCGAAGACTTACCCGGCGGTTTTGAACGCCTGAAACGTGCTGTTGCCGAAACTCTCGACGAGTTTAAAACTTACGGCGGCGGCAATATCAACTACCGATTTATTGACGTGAATGCCATTTCGGACGCTGCCGAACGTGACGAATTGATGACCTCGCTGATTGACAAAGGAATGCAACCCACTAATGTGGTTGATACCAAAAACGGACGGCGGGTTGAAAGTCTGATTTTCCCCTACGCCACGGTTCAGTTTCAAAATAAGGAGACGGACGTGCTTTTATTGAAAAATAACCAATCGCAAAACGCTCAGGAAAAGCTAAACCAATCTTATGAAAACGTTGAATACGAACTCGCCACAGCGATACGTAAACTGACAATTACGGAGAAAAAGCGGATAGGAATGCTAACAGAATTCACGAAACTTCCACCCGAAAACTTTGCTGGGTTAATAACCGAGTTACAATCTTATTACGATTTATTTATTCTTGACGCAAAGGCTTCTATCACATTTGAAGGGTTGGATGCCATCATTCTTCCAAAGCCCGATTTTCCGGTTGATGACAGCACAAAGCTAAAGCTCGACCAATTTATTGTGAACGGAGGAAAGGCACTTTTCTTCGTTGACGGGCTGCAAATTGATTCCATAGGTTTGCAAGGAACTTACGCCCAACCGCTAAATACTAACATCGAGGATTTACTTTTCAAATACGGAGTCAGGATAAATAAAAATATGGTAAAAGACGGGGCAAGTGCCGCCGTAATTCCGATGGTGGTGGGCAATATGGGGGATAAACCTAACGTGCAACCCGTTCAATACCGGTTTTTCCCGCTGATAAATAATTTTGGTAATAGCCTTATTACCAAAAATTTAGATTTAATTTCAACGAAATTCGTTTCCTCGATTGATACCGTTGCAAGTCCGGGAATAAAGAAAACACCACTTTTGATGACCACGCCTTACACCCGCGTTTTGAACGCTCCGGTTTTGGTTACATATAACGATTCACGCACCGAAACCGAAGCTGATACTTATCAGGCGGGAATTCAAACAATTGGTTATTTATTGGAAGGAACGTTCGGTTCGCTTTACAAAAACCGCTTGCTCCCAACCGACGAGCGGCGACAATATTACTACGAAAAACCGCAACCTTCCAAA
>JANQUM010000292.1 GCA_030731175.1 Spirosomataceae bacterium | reverse complement strand
GCAACTTCACCACCCGGCGAAAACGGCAATTCGGGCTTGAATTGGTAAAGATTTTGAATGATTAAGGTATCAGGAAAATTGGCACTGCACGCTTTTACGTCAATGACAACGTGCTTCGGCTCGGCAACGAGCGAAGGAATATCTTCTAAAACTAAGGTATCGGGGGTTCCGTGAGATTTGCAGAGTAGGGCTTTCATTTGTTGATGTGTTAGTTGTTGTCGCTAAGTTACGATTTTCGACGAACAGTCAACAAATTTGTATGAACCTTAAACCCCTCAATTCACAAAACCTTCCATTTCAAATAACTCCATCCCATTCAATAATTCTTTCGTTTGTTCACAATTCGTTGGGTATCGCGTGTGTTGACGAGGGCAACGTAAATCGAAGTTGCATTCGTCGTTACAAATCATGGAATGAATGCGTTTTTTTAATTCGTCTGTCAATGATTCGTGGGCAAATTGTTTACGAATTTCATCGATTTTCTGCCCCGTTTTACTCGCAATTAATTGTTTGTCCGTCAGCCATTTATCAACAAATGGCTCGATAGTTCCTTTGTCTTCGCACACAAACGGGTTCACCGAAACTTTGGTCAATAACCGCTCAGAAACGTTCAGGAAATCATACTTGCGAACGGCTAAAATCCCGTACGCATCTTCAGGGCTTAAATTTCCCGCATCAACGGCGGCAATCAGGGTTTTTTCTAATTTTTTCTCCGAAAACGAAATGCTTTCGTCCTGCAATAAATTGACTAATAAATACTGCTCGAAGCGATTACTGAAATCAAAACCCGCTTCCCATTTCTGTTGTAAATATTCGGTAAATTCTCGGTTCAGAATTTCCATCGCAACGTTGTCGTTTTTGTCTGTTTCCAACTCACGCTTTCGATTGAGTTTACGAAAGGTTTCGATCAGCGGTTTATTGTTTGCCCACTCCTTATTTTGTTCTTCGTCGTATTCTTTTGCTTTCGCCTCCAATAGCTCGGTGAAAGCCACATCGTTCAACGCATCTCTAAAAAGTGCCTGCTGCACGTCAGATTTTAAGCCTTCTAAATTGTAGCCATAGCCAACTAATTTACGGAGGTAAAACTTTCCGGAGGTTTCGTCAAAAACCAGAAAAGCACATTTGGCGGCGTTCATATAATCCGTTCCGCGGGGTCTTTCTACGTTTGAAAAAGCCGTCCGGTAATGCGTAAACGCCTGCTGATAATTTGAATCAACAATGGCAAGTTCAGCCTGATTAATAAGCGGATAATACTTTTCGATGTATTGCCCGGAAGCGGTGCACGAGGCGAGTAGTAAGAGTAGTAGTGTTTTCATAGAAGTGCGTGTTTGACCCAAGAACCCCATCCCAACCCTTACCCCAACTATGGGGAAGGGCTTTTACTTCCTCCCCCATCGTTGGGGAGGAGCTAAGGGCGACCGACGCTCGGTGGGGTTCTAACTACCAAATAACTCACCTTTTCCAACCTTTAAAAACGATTAACAATCCTTAACACGAAGCATTGTCAGGTAAAACAAATATATTTGCGGCTTGATTGATAGACACCGTGCGTTTCTTAGAAAATCAGCTTTAATGGTATTTCAATTTATATTCGTAGGCGGGCTCCTTCGTAAATCGTAATTCTAAAATCGTAACTTGATATATGTTAACCATACAATTTATCCGTGAAAATCCTGAAACAACCGTTAAGGGTTTAGAGACAAGAAACTTCAAAAACGCCGCCGAAACCGTTCAGCAAGCAATTGATATTGATCAAAACCGCCGTGAAACGCAAGGAGAATTAGACGCAACGCTTGCCGAAGCCAATCAGCTTGCCAAAGAAATTGGTGGTTTGATGAAAGCCGGAAAACGGGATGAGGCCGAAGGAATAAAAGCCAAAACGAGCGACTTAAAAGTTAAAAGTAAAGGCTTGGAAGAGCAATTACGCTCGGCGGAAGAAGAGCTAAAAAATCTACTTTATACCATTCCGAACTTGCCGCACGAGAGCGTTCCGAAGGGAAAATCTGCGGAAGATAACGAAGAAATATTTTCTTGGGGTGAAATACCAGCACTCTATGAAAACGCTGCCCCGCACTGGGATTTGATAAGTAAATACGACATCATCGACTTTGAATTAGGAAATAAGGTCAGCGGAGCCGGATTTCCGTTTTACAAAGGAAAAGGAGCTCGGATTCAACGAGCGTTAATAAACTTCTTCTTGGACGAAGCCATCGCGGCGGGTTATACCGAAATTCAACCGCCGATTGTCATTAATGAAGCATCTGGATACGGAACAGGAAACTTGCCCGATAAAGAAGGACAAATGTACCACGCCACCGCGGATGATTTGTACCTGATTCCAACCGCCGAGGTACCACTGACGAATATGTTTCGGGATGTAATTTTGGACGAAAAAGACCTGCCCGTAAAAGTAACTGCCCACACGCCGTGTTTCCGTAGAGAAGCCGGAAGTTGGGGTGCTCACGTGCGTGGTTTAAACCGCTTGCATCAGTTCGACAAAGTCGAAGTAGTGCAAGTTCGTAAACCCGAAGAGTCTTATGCTGCTTTAGAAGAAATGGTTGAACACGTAAAAAGCGTTTTGGAAAAACTCGAATTGCCTTACCGAATCCTGCGACTTTGCGGTGGCGATATGGGCTTTACCTCGGCGTTAACTTACGACTTTGAAGTGTATTCTGCCGCCCAAAAAATGTGGTTGGAAGTAAGCTCGGTTTCAAATTTTGAAACGTATCAGGCAAACCGTTTGATGCTTCGCCATAAAGTGGACGGCAAAACGCAACTATTACACACGCTGAACGGCTCGGCACTTGCGTTGCCTCGCATTTTAGCATCTATATTAGAAAATAACCAAACCGCCGACGGCATAGACGTACCAAAAGTATTGCAACGCTTCTGCGGATTTGAAAAGATCAATTAAGGTGTTGCAAGTCAGCACCTTAATCACACAATAACACGTTATTCACAGCTAAAGGCTAATTGCTGAAGGCTAAAAGTTACCTTATGATTTCTATTATCATCCCAATTTACAACGAAGAAGAAAACATCGATAACCTCTACGCTCGGTTAACGGTCTCCGCTCCCACTTGGAACGACGACTACGAAATTGTATTAGTGGACGACGGATCAAAAGATAATTCATTGGCGATGATGACGGCATACGCCAAAAAGGACAGCCGCGTTCGGGTTATTAAGCTGTCTCGTAATTTCGGGCATCAGCCCGCTATTTCTGCCGGAATTCAGGAAGCCAAAGGCGACGCCATAGTTATCATGGATGGCGACCTGCAAGATCCGCCCGAAGAGCTTCATCGCTTCTTGGATAAGTGGCGGGAAGGCTACGATGTAGTTTACGCCGTGCGGACAAAACGCAAGGAAGGTTTCTTCAAAAAAGCGGCTTATAAGACATTCTATCGTATATTGGCCTGGATTTCGGACATTGAAATACCGCTGGATTCGGGAGATTTTTGTGTCATGGATCGGAAGGTTGTTAACACAATTGTGAACGAAATGCCGGAGCAAGTTCGGTTTGTGCGGGGGCTGCGTGCTTACGCCGGATTTAAGCAAATTGGCGTAACTTACGAAAGAGCGGAAAGAGCCGCCGGAGAAGCAAAATTCACTTTCAAAAAGTTAGTCGAATTGGCTCTTGACGGTCTTTTTGGGTTTTCAAATTTTCCGCTTCGCCTGGCTACTTATTTAGGCTTTGGTATCGCAATTCCTTCGTTTTTAGTTGGTATATTTTCCATCTTTCACCGCCTGATTGGCTTCAGAGTATTCGGGCCTCCACCCGAAGAAACTCCCGGCACGGCTACGCTTGCCGTAGGTATGTACTTCTTGGGCGGCGTTATCCTGATTATTCTTGGTATTTTAGGCGAATACATCGGACGTATTTACATCGAAGTAAAACGCCGCCCGTTCTTTGTGATTGACGAAGTTATTGAGAAGAAGTAATACCCTTTCGCAAAACCAAATTCTCTAGCTGCAACACCAACTCATGAGCTTCGCATTTCCAGTTAAAACGCATCAGCGGATGAGCAGCAATTTTCTGAGTTATTAAATCTTTTGTCC
>JANQUM010000291.1 GCA_030731175.1 Spirosomataceae bacterium | reverse complement strand
GGTTTACATTGTCTGATTGCCTTTTTAGCATATAAACAGAATACGCCGTATAAAGCACCGCAAAAACGTAAGCGGGCATCGGGATTGGAATCGGGAAGATGATGAGTTCCATCAACGGATTCAAAATAATAGCACAAAATACAATGGACGAAACTCCGCCCGAAGCACCCAGCGAGTTAAAATAAACGTTGTCTTTTTTCTGGAAGAAATCTGGCAAACTCGCAATTACAATTCCTAAAATGTATAGCAGCAAAAAGTACATGATTGCCTTCCCGCCAAATAAATAAGCAAAGTATTGCTCTACCACACCACCAAATAAATACAACGCCCACATATTAAAAAGCAGGTGGAAGAAATCGGCGTGGATAAAACCCGAAGTCAGCAAACGGTAATATTCTTTGCGGTGGTAAGCGGCGTAAGCGTTGTGAATCCACTTACCCCGAAACTCGACGTTCTGAAAACCAATAAGACTCGTAATAACCGTGATGCCAACTAAAATGAGGGTCAATGATATTTCCATACAGGGTGTTTAAAATCAAAAGTGATGCTACTCTAACATTCAAAGAAAGTATTTCGTTGTGGGTATTCAAAAGAAATGATGCGGGATTTGTATCTTTAGGATTTCCAAGAAGTAAACTGTTTTTGAATTTGACAACCTTCCACTTAAAAAACCTAACGCTTCAAAAGGGCAACCGCACGATATTGTCCGAACTCAACTGGCAAATCAACGCTGGCGAACATTGGGCAATCATTGGCGGAAACGGCTCGGGAAAAAGCACGTTGCTTGATGCCTTGGGCGGAAAGCTCTTTCCTCGTCGGGGTAAAATTCAGAAACCGCACTATGAAAATGTTGTGATGATTCCGCGTGATTATAGTTTTCACAGAATTGTGGGTTCGGCGTATCAGTATTATCAGCAGCGGTTTCAGTCTATCGGTGCGGAAGTTGCCCCAACGGTTTGGGAAATTCTGCAAAATCAGGTAAAACCGCTCGGAACAGTTGATAGTAAATCGGTCGCATTGCCTCCGTTGGAATACGATGAAGATTTCCTCCAAAAACAAGCCGTCCGTTTCCGGATTGAGCATTTATTACACCGCCCCGTAGTAACGCTTTCAAACGGCGAAACCCGCCGAACGCTGATTGCGTACGCTTTCCTGAAACAACCAAAAGTACTTTTACTCGATAATCCATTCGTCGGGTTGGACATTGAAAGTCGGGCGAGTTTACACGAATTACTAAACGAAATTTCTCAGTACATTCAGTTGATAATTGTCAGTTCGGCAACTGACATTCCCACTTGCGTAACGAGCGTTATTGAATTAATCGACGAAAAAACGCATCGCTTTCACACCCACCCTTTCCCCGAAAAAATCAGTGAAGTTCCAGCCGAATTAACCCTAAATCAGGAATTGATTGCTAAAGTAAAAGCGAAGGCAACTTTCACCGATTTTGAAACTGCCGTAGCTTTCCGAAACGCAACCGTGCATTACGGCGGCGTAAATGTGGTGGATAACGTAAACTGGACGGTAAAACGCGGCGAACGCTGGGCGTTAATGGGCTCAAACGGTTCGGGAAAAAGCACGTTATTGAGTTTGATTGTGGGTGATAATCCGCAGGCGTATCAAAACGATTTTGATTTATTTGACCGAAAACGCGGCACGGGCGAAAGCATCTGGGACATAAAAAAACGAATCGGCTACGTTTCACCCGAATTTCATATTTACTTTAATCGCTATACCGTGGTTTGGAAAGCCGTTGCTTCCGGACTTTTTGATACCGCCGGACTTTTCAAAACCCTTACCGAAGCTGAACATGAATTAGTAAACGATTACCTGAAATTATTGAACATCGAACACTTGAAAAATAGATTGGTAAACGAGCTTTCATCGGGCGAGCAACGACTCATTTTTCTGGCACGGGCGTTAGTGAAAAATCCGCCGCTGTTGATTTTGGACGAACCTTGTCAAGGACTCGATTTCAACCACATAGTGCAGTTTCGTGAATTAGTGAATAAATTGGTCGTTGAATTAGATAAAACCCTGATTTACGTCACGCATTACGAAGAAGAAATTCCGGCCTGCGTTACAAAACGCTTGGTTCTCGATAAAGGAAAACAGCAAAACAAATAGAAAGTATCAATACTCAAAATAGAACAATAATTAAACGTATATCCTTATTAGAATAGCGAATCATCCTCATCTTAAAACAATAAAATGACAGATAAAAACACGAAAAGAAGAATCACGGTAGCACACGGCGACGGTATTGGTCCCGAAATCATGAAAGCGACGCTCAAAATTCTTGAAGCGGCAAAAGCTCCACTCGAATACGACGAAATACAAGTCGGAGAAAAAGTGTACCTCAGCGGAATTACGTCTGGCATCTCGCCCGACGATTGGGAAACGCTTCGCAAAAATAAAATTTTCCTAAAAGCTCCAATCACCACGCCACAAGGCGGTGGCTACAAAAGCCTTAACGTAACCATTCGTAAGTCGCTTGGTTTGTTTGCAAACGTGCGGCCGTGCATGACGCTTACGCCGTACATTCAGAGTCATTTTGATGACATGGATTTGGTGATTGTTCGGGAAAACGAAGAAGACCTTTACGCCGGAATTGAGCATCAGCAAACCGGCGAAGTGGTGCAATGCCTGAAATTGGTTTCACGGCCCGGTTGCGAAAAAATTATTCGATACGCCTTTGAATACGCCCGGGTAAATAACCGCAAAAAGGTGACGTGCATGACAAAGGATAATATCATGAAACACACCGACGGTTTGTTTCACAGTGTTTTTAACGAAATCGCGGCGGAATATCCCGAAATTAAAAACGAGCATTACATCATTGACATTGGTGCAGCTCGTATCGCTGACCGCCCGAATGCCTTTGACGTAATCGTAACATTAAATCTTTACGGAGACATCGTTTCTGACATTGCCGCCGAGGTTGCAGGATCTGTTGGTTTCAGCGGAAGTGCCAATATTGGGCAGGATTTCGGGATGTTTGAAGCGATTCACGGTTCAGCCCCCGATATTTCGGGAATGGGCATTGCCAACCCAACTGGCTTGCTCAACGGTGCCTGCATGATGCTCGTGCATTTGGGCATGTCTGATAAAGCAGAAATGATTCAAAACGCCCTGTTGACTGCCATCGAAGACGGAATCCACACCGGAGATATTGCCAACGAAACCACCACGAAGAAAGTAGGAACGCAGGAATTTGCCGATGCCGTTATTGAACGTTTGGGCAAAAAGCCAACGAAACTTACACCCGTATCACTCAACCACGATGTTGAAGGAATAAAAGTTAACATCACGCCATACAAAGCCCAAAAGAAAGACCTTGTAGGAGTAGATGCGTTTGTTGATTGGGTCGGAACAGACCGTAACCCTGATACTATTGGTAAAATGCTCGAAGATGCCTGCCCAGCCAATATGAAGTTAAAAATGATTACTAACCGAGGCGTTAAGGTTTACCCGAACGGTATTCCCGAAACGTTCTGCACAGATCACTGGCGGTGCCGTTTTGTGAGCAAGGATTTTGTGAAAGGCGAAAACGAAAACGCCCCCGTAGCCCACGAGGACATCATTGCATTACTAACTGACTTAAACACCAACGGAATTGAAGTAATAAAAACCGAAAATCTGTACCTTTTTGACGGCAAGCGTGGTTACTCTTTAGGTCAGGGTGAGTAAATAATGGCAGGTATTTGCTAATTTTTCTACCAATACGTAAAAAAAAAGGTGAAAAGGTAGCTCAGAATTGCTAATTGCACGTTTTTTGCATAAGTTTCAACTTTGTAAATAATATACAAAGACTATTTTTAAAATTTAAACTATCAAATTATTATGGACAAGTTCAAAGAACTATCTGATTTAGTAGCCTCAATGGAAGGTGATTTCGAAAAATTCTACGATGGCAAAAACAAAGCTGCCGGAACACGCGTACGTAAAGGAATGCTTGAATTGACCAAATGGGCAAAGGAAGTAAGAACTGACGTTCAAGAGAAGAAAAACGCTATGTAATCCAACGTCGTTGGTATTACCATTTTATAAAAGCCCTGCTTCCGTTTCGGAGGCAGGGCTTTTTGTGTTT
>JANQUM010000290.1 GCA_030731175.1 Spirosomataceae bacterium | reverse complement strand
TAACAGATACGTAACAGTTTAGATGTATTCAGTTAATAAAACTTGCTGTCTGCAAAGAAAAAAGCAAGGTCTTTGTACTAATTCGTTGATTGACTGTTACTTAAAAAACTCGTTGTTGAAAAAAAGATTGCCCTAATTTCACTCTTAATTGTAGATCATGAAAATTATATTATTTCTGTTACTCTCGTGTTCGTTAAGTTTTGCCCAGCAGTACGACCTCATTATTCAAAATGCCCGAATTGTGGATGGCACGGGCAACCCGTGGTATCGGGGCAATATAGCAATTGATAAAGGCAAAATTGCGGCAATCGGGCAATTCAAAGGAAAATCTAAAAACATAATTGATGTTCAGGGAAAAATCGTTTCGCCTGGTTTTATAGACATTCACACCCACGTAGAGTACACCATTTCGAGCATCCCGACGGCGGATAATTTTATTCACGACGGCGTAACTACCATCATTACCGGAAATTGCGGCAGTTCGGACGTTGACATTGAACGCTTCTTTAAACGCTTTCAAGCGAAACCAGCATCAGTAAATGTCGGAACGCTCATCGGGCATAACGACGTGCGAGAGTTCGTGATGAAATCTGAGATGCGGTCGCCATCTGCGGCGGAACAACAGCAGATGGAAAACCTCGTTTCAAAAGCCATGAAAGACGGAGCGTTGGGCTTATCTACGGGCTTGATTTATATTCCCGGAACGTTCGCCGAAACCGACGAAGTCATCGGTTTGGCAAAAGCCGCATCGGCGGAAGGCGGCGTGTACGTTTCGCATATCAGGAACGAAGGAGCGAAAGTAAAAGAGGCGATTCAGGAAGCAATAAATATTGGGCGGGAAGCCAAAATGCCCGTGCAGATTTCACATTTCAAGATTTCCGCCAAACCACTTTGGGGGAAATCTTACGAAACCATCGGAATGGTGGAAGCGGCACGGCGGGAAGGAATTGACGTGACCATTGACCAATATCCCTACACGGCGAGTAGTACCAATATGGGAACTATGTTACCGTCTTGGGCATTTGCAGGCGGCGATGAAGAAACCCACAAAAGGCTGGTGGATTCTACGATAAGAAAAGAGATAAAATCAGAAATGCTAAAAGATCTAAAAGCAGATAATCGTACTAATTTTGATTACGCCGTGATTGCCAGATACGCTCCTGATACGCTCTTGCAGGGAAAGAATATTTCTCAAATAAATAAAGAGAAAAAACGCTCCGAAACTGCTGATTCGGAAGCCGAGCTTATCATGGATTTGGTGGATAAAGGCTTCGCCCAAATGGTATTTCATAAAATGAGCGAAGACGATGTACAAGCTATTGTACGGTATCCGTTCACGATGATTGCCTCCGATGCCGGAATTTACGCTTTTAATGAAAATCAGCCGCACCCGCGAGGCTACGGCTCAAATGCTCGTGTGTTGGGGCGATACGTGCGGGATTTTCAGGCAATTGGTTTGGAAGAAGCCATCAGAAAAATGACCTCACTCCCCGCTGCTCGTTTCGGAATTAAAAACCGCGGATTAGTACGGGAAGGCTACGCCGCCGATCTCGTTATTTTTGACCCTGAAACCATCCGAGACGAAGCTACTTTCGAGAAACCACATGCGTACAGCAGCGGAATTGATTACGTTATTGTGAACGGCGAAATCACGCTTAAAAACGGGCAACATACGGGCGTTTTGAAAGGTGAGGTGGTACGGAAGTAGGGGTCATTACGAATCCCGACGAGATGGAAAGATTGTTATTGTGAAGTTCAAACCCTGAAAGGGTGATATATTGTCTTGTCACCACTTCGTAATTTTTGATTTACTCAAACCCTATCATTCACAATCAATTTTTTCGCCGCATTTCGCTTTGCCGCATAGGCATAGAATCAATGATGCCGAAGAGTTCATCGGTTTGCATGAGCGAAGTTTTACGCTTTTTAACGCCACCATCTTTCCCGATTAAAATTATTTCAAAACCCGTTTCGTTACGAAGCTTTTTCATACTCTGAGATTCTGGATTAACAAAAATTTGTATACCTCTTTCTTCCAACCCCGTTTTATCGGCATCGAACGTAACCCATTGCTTATGCACCAATTGCTCAGTTGCGTTATTGCCAAAAATCAGCACAACTCGATTTTTCCATTTATAACTTTGCAGGTTTTGACCGAATGCATTTGATAAAAGAATTATGGTAAGAAGATTAAGTAAAACTGCGGTTTTTATCATGAAATTACGTCTATTAGCATATTTTCAAAACTTTCAGAAGGGCGGTTTTGTTATGCCTAAATAAACATTCACGATTAAACAAAAACTAAACATGTCATTAAAAGTAGGCGACAAAGCCCCAGATTTTACGCTCGTAAATACCGATACTAAAGAAGTAAGTTTAGCTGATTACAAAGGCAAAAACGTTGTTTTATTGTTTTTCCCGCTTGCCTTCACCGGCGTTTGCACTACCGAGTTGTGCGAAATGCGTGATAACATTGCCACTTACAGCAATCTTGATGCAGAAATAGTTGCCGTTTCGGTAGATTCTCCGTTTACATTGGCAAAATTCAAAGAAGAGCAAAAATTGCCTTTCCCTTTGCTTTCAGATTTCAATAAAACCACCTCTGAGGCGTACGGTTCTATCTACCACGATTTCGTTTTGGGAATGAAAGGCGTTTCTAAGCGTTCGGCGTTTTTGATTGATAAAGAGGGTATAGTTCAACACGCTGAAGTTTTGGAAGATGCCGGGAAAATTCCTGATTTCACAGCGGTACAGTCGGCTTTATCGGCTTTGTAACAAGCAATTGGCTTTTTAACAAGTTGACTCTTAGTCATCATCAATTACATTAACGCTCTAATTAAACTACTAAAATATGAAATCACTAAAATCAGTATTTTTAACATTTCTCGCCGTTGCGGCAATTACCTCATGCGTAAGCAAGAAAAAGTACTTGGATGCACTTGCCGCACAAGAAGGCATCAACGCCCGTTTGACCGCTGAGAAAGGCGAATTATCTGCTCAATTGAATGATTGCAATACCAATCTAAGTGCTGCAAACCAAAAAGGCACGCAGATTCAATCTCAATTAGATGCTTCTAAAAATGCACTCACTGCCGCCGAAGCCCGCATGAAATCAATACAAGATGATAATGATTTCATCAAGAGAACAAACACCAATTTGTTGTCTCGTTTGGAAGACCTTTCGGTAATCAGCAAAAGCGGTGCTGAAAGTATCAAGCAATCATTGACGGCAATAAACGGTCAAAGCCAGTACATTCAGTCAATGACGAACAGTATTCAGAAAAAAGATTCTATGAACCTTGCGTTGGTGATGAACTTGAAACGTTCACTCAGCGACATCAACGACGATGACGTACAAATCGAAGTTAAAAAAGGCGTAGTGTACGTTTCGCTTTCGGATAAATTGTTATTCCGTTCGGCGAGTGCATTTGTACAGCCAGCGGCTCAATCTGTATTAGAAAAAATTGCTAAAGTGGTAAATGACCACAGAGGTCTTGACATTTTAGTGGAAGGTCACACCGATAACGTGCCAATTGCAACCGAAAGCATCAAAGATAACTGGGATCTTAGTGTATTACGAGCAACTTCTGTTGTGCGTATTTTGCAAGACAAATACGGCGTTGACGCTTCCCGCATGACTGCCGGTGGACGTTCAGAGTTTGTTCCGAAGACGGTGAACGATAGCCGCGAAGGCAGAAGTCTGAACCGTCGTACAGAAATCATATTGTTACCCAAATTGGATCAGTTCTTCGGTTTGATGGCTCCCTCATCAACTCAGAATTAATTCAAGTTCTAAATTCGTAAAAAGAGAAAGCCCCGTTTCATTTCTGAAACGGGGCTTTTTGGTAAGAAGCATTTTACTCAATTGCTTCTTTGATCAAATAGATAAGAATAAATCAAGCGAAATGTTGAGTTGCTGAATTCGGACTGTACCGCACTTGATAATACGCCGAATGATCTCTAATTACAAGGTAAGTCTGGGGAGCGTGAATCTTTGCTACGTGCATAATTTAAGCTTCGTTTACTTTCTATATAGCATAAAACCCCGGCTCGTCTCCTGAGTCGGGGTTTTGTATTGTCTTAGTAATCG
>JANQUM010000289.1:3834-4094 GCA_030731175.1 Spirosomataceae bacterium | reverse complement strand
GGGCTAAACGGTGCAGTTACGGAAGCAATTCCAGCAGTTGGTGAACTATAAGTTCCGGTTGATCTGATTGCCTGGTTTGCCGCACCCCACTCGCTCGATGGAACGGTACGGAAGTAGCTCAACTCATTCATTATTTCAGCGTATTGAGTAGAACTTGCCATTTGTGGCACAACGGTTGGCTGAGCAAAACCTTGGTTAAAGTCATAAGTTACGGTTGGCTTTCCAGACTTACCTCTCTTTGTGGTAATAAGGATTGCACC
>JANQUM010000289.1:0-3824 GCA_030731175.1 Spirosomataceae bacterium | reverse complement strand
TTTTGGTTGTAATCAAAATAGCCCCGTTAGCGGCACGTGCACCGTAAATTGCGGCAGAAGCATCTTTCAAGACCGAAACCGACTCAATATCACGCGGACTTAAACGCCCAAGACCACCGTCACGATCAGGAATACCGTCAATAACTACAAGCGGGCTGCTGTTTCCGAGGGTGTTTGCACCACGAATACGCAGCAACGCACCGTCATTTCCTGGCTCACCGCTTTGCTGAATAACTACTAAACCAGCCATCCGACCGGAAAGCGAGTTAGTCATATCAACAGCAGGCGATTGGATAAGCTCTCCACCTTTAATTGCCGATATAGCTCCGGTAATGGTCGCTTTCTTTTGCGTTCCGTAACCTACTACTACTACTTCTTCGAGCGTAGCGGCATCCTGCTCTAATGAAACATTAATAATAGATTGCGAGCCAACGGTTACTTGCTTAGAAGTATAACCCACAAATGAGTACACAATTACAGAATTTGCTCCTTCAACAGACAGGGAGTAATTCCCGTCAATATCAGTGGCCGTTCCGTTACTTGTTCCTTTTTCAAGAACACTTACTCCGGGAAGTCCCTCACCCGTTTCATCGATAATCTTTCCCGTTACTTTAACCTTAACGGAGTTGGCGTAAGCCTGAGTGAATAATAATAATGAGCAGATAAATAAAGAAAGCACACGGCTTAAAGCACGAAAGCTAACTCTCCCATCATTTAATTGTAGAATTTTCATACATAGAGTTGATTAAGTAGGTTGATTTATTAAGAGTAGAAGCACGAATCTAAGCATTCTTTAAGTAATTATTGCAATATTAAATATAACTTTTTGAATTTTATTAGAGGTATAGACAATAACAATCTTACGTATATGGATACTGAAATACGTATTTGAAGTTCGTTTTACTTAGGGTTCGTATTTTTTTTACGTAGTAGGAAGATAATAGCAGCAAGAAGAAAGATACCACAGAGAAGAATTTGGATAAAGTAGTTCTTAGGCTTCGCAGTTTCAGTGATTTGTAGGAGTTGATTAATGGGCTGATTTAACAAAATCTGCTCATTTCCGCCACTCCAATTCACGATGATAGAATCAACGACCGTGGCACTACTCAATCCAAAATGAGCGATAGTTGAGTTTTGCGATAAATGGCTCGAACCGCCGCCGTCAATTTCCCGAATCATCCGTTTTCCGTTTGCTACAACGGTAATTCGGGAGCCAATACCTTGAGATTCGGCATTGATTCCTTTCAGTTTTATTTTAAGCCAATTTCCGTTGGTAGAATCGTTGCGATACAAACGAGTGAAAGATTCGGTTGGGTATTCGGGAAGTGTGGCAATTTGATTTACAACAAATAAATCCAAATCTCCATCATTATCCATATCAAACGTAACAGAACCCCGCCCGATACCGTAATCATTCAGCCCGACGGCCCGGCTATCTTCCTGAAATTTCTTACCGTTCAGGTTTTGGAAGTAATAATTTCCCATCGGGACACAATTGGGGTTTAAGTCTCCGTTGGCAACGAATAAATCAACATCACCATCGTGGTCAAAATCCGCGAAATTTGTTCCCCAGCTTATCGCCACGAAATTCATTCCCAAATCCCGTACTTTATCTGTGAAAGGCTTACCCACTCCGTTATTCACCATAAATCGGTTGAAACGGATATTGGTGAAGAAGTAATCCATGAAACCGTTACCATCATAATCTCCGACGGCAGTTCCCATTGAGTTTATTTTTAAATCCATTTCAACTTTTTCGGCAACGTCTTGAAACTTCTTTTTCGGGTATAAATTCTCCAAAACTAAATTTGGGGTTCTTTTATAGCCAAAGTCGTGGTTAATTATCAAGTCCTGGTCTCCGTCGTTGTCAAAGTCGGTGAAAACACCCCCGAACCCAAAACCCTTAAAGTCTAAACCGTACTCTTTATACACATTTGTGAATGACTTTCCTTCGTTGTTGAGAAGTAAGTAGCCTTCCGAAATCTGATTTGCTCCGACAACGGTAGCATCACTTATTTCACTCAATTCACCCTTAAATTCATTGAAATAATTCCCGACGTACAAGTCTGGCCAGCCGTCAGCGTTAAAATCTCCGAAACTCGCTCCAGTACTAAACGAGTTCATTTTATCCAATTTGTACTCCGCCGTTGCGTCCCGAAATGTGCCGTCGCCGTTATTCAGGAATAATAGATTAATTGCCCGTGGAATAACCTTCTTTTTGTCTTTTGTGGTAATGGTGGTTACAAATAAATCGACGAATCCATCCCGATTCACATCCGCCGCCGCTGCACCTTGGGTTACATATTTCTTAGTCAACGCCAATCCTGATTTTTCGTAAACATTGGTAAATGTGCCGTCACCGTTGTTTTTGTAGAGGATATCGGTCAGCATTCCGCTCGTTACGAAGACATCTTCAAAGCCGTCGTTATCAAAATCAAACACGCACGCTCCGCCGCCAAACATTCCCTCAAAAACCTGAAATTTGTGATCAATTCCCGCCTGTTTTGTAATGTCTGTGAATGGGAGTTTTTGGGCGTTTGTGGTTAACGGTGAGATGTTGACGGCTAGAAGTACGAGGAAAATTAAAGGTTGAAGGTTAAAGGATAGAAACCTTAACTTGGAGCTATTCAGCATTTTTACAATATTCAAAACTCTCACTTTCTCCACGGTAATTGATTTACATTTTTAGCAATTTCTTTTCCTTTTTCAAGTCCCACTTTGTTGTCTTGTGGCGTGTGAATACCGCCATAAAAGCGGGAATCGGCAATTTCATTTGCCATTTCGGTAAACGAACTGAATTTCCTTGCCACAAAGTCAACCTCCCGCAACTCGTCCCGTCGTCGTCCAACGTGCGAGCTATCAGTTAGGGAAATTTCATCGCCGTACATTTCAATTAACACGGTTGATACCGCTCCAGCATTTACAGCGTGTCCTGATGGAAATGCAGGAAACGGCGGATCGGGCCAGAAGGACTCAAATTCTTGGTCGATGTATTTCGGAATAAACGTATTTGGGCGTTCGGAAAAGAACATATATTTCCACTTCCAACAATTACGAAACGCATCGGCAACCGCCATGCCTACCCGGGCGTAGGTTTCGGCACATTGAATGAGCGGCGGATTGACCGTTTTGAGAACCTGCGTTGCGAAAAAGTACGAATGCCCAGGCGGCGTGGAAGATTCGTCGGGATCATCTCCCCACCAAATCGCCGCTTCTTTTTCGGCCTGAGTCAGTACTTTGTCTTTCTCATAAACGGCGAAGAATTCTTTGTAATAATCAGAATTTTTAGAAGTACTGTACTGAAACATTTTCGGCGTTTCGAGCGAATCGTTCACCTTCAAAAACGTTCGATTTTCGCCCCAATGCGGATGCAACGGGTGGTGGCTAAACGATTGAGCGTACAGCGGCGGCTGCCACGCCCCTTCCCGTTTCGGGTGTTCCCATTCTTTATCGAAATTCTTCAAATATCCCCGATGTCCACCATCGGTTTTTGACCACGTAAAAATTGCCTCGGCAACGCTCTTTCCGTAAGCCGCAGAGCGTTTCGCAATTTCTTCGTCTTCCGTTTTCTGTGAAAACTGCTCGTAAATGGCGTTTTCTAAGGAATCAATTTTGAGCTTATTCTTATCCGACGTTTGGTTGTAAATACTTCGTATAATTTCGGCTTGTCCGGCGTTTAAAGACAGCACCCAATTGTAGCTTTTCCCAGCGTCGGGTTGCGGTAAATTACCAATTCCGTTCAATTCCGACACCACCGAATTATAATCAGAATATCCCGCCACGATGGATTCGTACATCGTCAGGCCGATGTAACCAAAACAGCG
>JANQUM010000288.1:3072-4096 GCA_030731175.1 Spirosomataceae bacterium | reverse complement strand
CAATCAACACTTTGGCTTTGATATTTTGGAGACTTTGTTTTTTCACCTTAGTCGCTATGAAGAATGGCATTGTCCGACGACGGGGTGGGATCGCTGGGATATGATGCAAGCGGAGGAGCAGTTTTTACGGCGAACATTGGAGGGTGTGAGTAAAGTTAATTAGCGGTAGGGGAATGGTTTTTTATAAGTACTGCGAAACACTACGATGAACACCACAAAAAAAATCATTTTCTCGCTTGTTGGCTTACTTCTCGCTGCAATAATTATTGTTTGCGGGCTCGCCTTTTCAAAACCTTCTTTATTTGTCGAATTACTGAACCCCGAGATGAGTGCCCGCATTCATCGGGTGAGTGCCATGAATGAGCAGACAGCAACCTTCAATATTGAGATTGATTTGAAGAATAAAACTTTCGTTCCGATTGACGCAACCATTACTGGTTTATCAGTAAAAATGGACGGCGAAAAACTTGCTGATTCGAACGAACCACTACAGTTTAAAATCAAACCTTTTAGTAAAAATAATCTCAATTTGCCGATAGAGGTTCAGATGGCTTTGTTGAAGGAAACTTCGGCGAATTTTGACCCAAATCACATTGATTCCGCAACTTATGATATTTCTTTTACTTACGTTGCAAAAACGTTATTCGGCATCCGGGATTCGTCTTCGGTTACAGAATCGTACAAATATCCCAAACTTGGGCTTCCAAAAGTTGAAATTGCTTCTGTCGAAATACTGAAATCGAATTTCAATATTCAGCGTCTTGAAATTCAAGCAGAAATTATCAATCCAAACCCCAACGATATCCAAATCGCATCTCCGCGATATTCTATTCAAATTGATGACCGAGTAGATTTTATTACCGGAAACTTGGGGAAAGAGCTGGTTTTGAAGAAGTTTTCTTCCACTCCGAAAACAATTATTGTAGAAATTGAGAACAATAAAATCCTCAAATTTTTGGGGGAATTAATCGGAAACGGTAAAAACCTACCTATCAAACTTCTCTTTATGGGTGAACTAATAAAC
>JANQUM010000288.1:0-3062 GCA_030731175.1 Spirosomataceae bacterium | reverse complement strand
GTATCCATGTTAGATGCGATCAGCGGAATACCTTTCCATATTTGATCAGTGTTAGGAAATTTAAATTCTCTTTGTAAATCTACTTCTGATCTTGATTGTAGCGAAGTATTTTTTGGTTGAATTAATACACGACTCTGAAATCATGAAAGAAGCTACTATAAAATTAGAAGTAAATGGTGATCTGAAAGCATTAATTGAAGCATCTAAAAAAACAAAAAAGTAAACATGAAAAAAGGCACAAAAATATTAATTGGCATTGCAATAGTTTTAATAATTTTTCGGCTCTTACTTCCAACCATCGTTTTACGATATGTCAACAACGCATTGCAGAACATTGATGGCTACACGGGGCATGTGGAGGATATTGACATAGCTCTGATTAGGGGTGCATATCAGATTGAGGGAATGGTCATCGAAAAAGTAGACAATGAGGTGAAAGAGCCTTTTATGGCCTTGCCACTGACAGATTTATCTATTCAGTGGAGTGCATTATTTAAAGGGAAAGTTGTGGGCGAAATCACCTGCGATTCGCCAATTATTAATTTTTCGTACGGCCCGTCCGAAGAAATGCAACAAACCGGAGCAGAAACTGATTGGACGTTAGTCATCAAAGATCTAATGCCGATAGAAATTAACCGTTTTACAGTAAACGATGGCAAAGTAAATCTGATAAATATTATGTCTGAACCGCAAGTAAATGTCAGTTTGAATCAAATTCAACTTTCGATGACCAACCTGCGAAACGCCGAAGAAAGCGAAGAGCGTTTGCCTTCGGATGTAAATTTGACCGCAAATTTTGTGGGTGCAAATGCTCCCGTCGTTTTCAACGCAAAAATGCTAATCCTGAAAGAAATTCCTGATTTCGAATTTGATTTGAGCGTTGATAATTACCCTTTGCAAGATATCAACGAACTCACGAAATTTTACACCGGAATGGACTTTGAGAAGGGAACGTTGAGCATGTACAGTGAAATGGGACTAAAGGATTCCCAACTTGAAGGGTATCTCAAACCGCTAACAAAAGATTTGAAAATTTTCAAATTTAACGAAAACGATACGGAGGGAGATAAGCGTTCCGTTGGTGAGTTTTTGAAAGAACTGGGTGCTGAAGTGGGTTCGAAAATTCTCACGAATCGAAAAAAAGATCAGGTAGCAGCCAAAATTCCGATTAAAGGCAATGTTGAAAATGTGGAAACCACTTTTTGGCCCATTTTATTTAGCACTATTAAGAATGCCTACATTGAAGCTTTCAAGAAAGAATTTGAAAATCAGTATTATTTTTCTAAAATTGGTACAGAGAAATCTGATGAACCGAAAAAATAATCATTCATGAAATTAATCGCTTTGCTGCTCCTTCCGATACTATGTTTTGCCCAAAAATTTACGAGCGAGGAAGCGACGTTCTCTAATCTAAAATACTCGGTGACGCTCTCCGCAACAATCACGATTCCCAACGATGTGAAATTCCCGACCGTCGCAATCCTAATTTCGGGTTCGGGGCAAACTGACCGTGACGAAACCATTTTCAAGCATCAACTATTTAAGGAACTTGCTGAACACCTTTCTGCAAAGGGAATTGCCGTTGTACGTTATGATGATCGGGGAGGTTATAAATCAACGGGGCGTTCGGTGGCAGAAAGTACTTCTTACGAACTTTCAGAAGATGCCGAGCAAATTTTCTTTCAACTCAAAAAAGACAAACGATTCAGAAAATCCAAAATCGGTTTTATTGGTCACAGCGAAGGCGGATTTATTGCCCCGATGATTGCAGCTCGAAACCCCAAAGTAGCATTTATTGTCTCGATGGCGGGAACTGCCGTTGACGGAAAGTCGATCCTTCTAAAGCAAAATCGTGATATTATGCTCAAGCAAGGCGTAAATGAAACGGCGGTACATCAATACCTCGACGAGTTATTCGAGCCAATGTTAAACGTGATTCAAGAAAATGAAGACGATGAAATTGCTAAAAGTAAAATCGCAGAATTAACGAAAAACTACCGGAAAGATAAAGGAGCAAATTCGCTGGTTTCAGCGATGTTTTCAAACGAAAAATACGCTGAAACAGTAGTCGCTCAAATTGGCGGAGTTTGGGGGCGTTATTTCATCTCGACTTCACCAAAGCAATTTTGGCAGCAAGTAAAATGCCCCGTTTTAGCGTTAAACGGCGATCTTGATTTGCAGGTTGACCACGACTTAAATTTATTCGCCATTGAGCAGTATTTAGTCGACTCAGATCAGAAAAAATCTGTTACAATTCGTTCAATGCCCTCGCATAATCATTTGTTTCAGGTTGCTAAAACGGGAAGTATCATGGAATACGGTCAGTTAAAAGAGGGCTTATCTGATGCAACATTAAGTACTATAAGTGATTGGCTTTTGGCTTTGAAATGAGTGCTTTTTAGTCGTAGTTCATTTTTAAATAGTTACGGTACGTTTCTGTCATAACATCCTGACTTGCAGTTCCTTTCAAAAACATTCGCATAACTTTTAGGTTGGCAAGTTGTACTTTTAAGTAACCATTCAATTTATATTTTCGGGAAGAAACAACCACTTCTTTCGGGATAATCTGAAAACGGTATTTCGTTTCAGCCCGAAGTAAAATTTCGTAGTCTTCCATGATTTTATAATCTTCCCGAAAACGACCCAAATCTTCAAAAACCTTCTTTGTAATAAATAGTGTTTGATCTCCGCCTCGACACCAAATTTTGTCGAATCTCGTAAAGTAAGAATTAATATAAAGGAGCGGTGTGAAATATTTATCGAAACGGTAGCGGTAACAGCCCAAATCCGTTCCGGCTTTTATCGCGGTGGTAATATCGCGTTCAAAATCAGGGTGAACCAACGTGTCAGCGTGAACAAAATACAATATTTCTCCTTTGGCTATTGCTGCCGCTTCGTTCATTTGAGCTGCTCTTCCAGGTAGCGTGGCTTTGATAATTCGCACAATTTCGGGGAACTGTAATGCCGCTATTTCGTCTGTGGAGTTGGGCGAATCGCTTATCAATATCTCAACGGTTTTTGTTGCGTTTACAAGCAGATGTGAAACTGCCTTTTGGATAGTA
>JANQUM010000287.1:3545-4097 GCA_030731175.1 Spirosomataceae bacterium | reverse complement strand
GTTTTGGATAGAATACGAAACGAAATGCTCAACGACCCAACCGTTTTGGCGGTATCAGGGACGGGGAATAATTTAGGACGAGGCAGAGATCGAAGAACCGGTCGCAGCACCATGGATTTTGGCTATAAGGAAACCCGCATCAATGCCGATTATTTTTTAGTTGAAAATGATTTCCTAAAAACATTGGATGTACCTGTTCTTGCCGGACGAGGCTTCGGCAACAACTTCTCGACAAGTGATAAAAATGGCGTGGTGGTTTCAGAGAGCTTCGTAAAAGCAATGGGAGAAAATGAACCCATTGGTAAAATTATCGGTGACGATGCCACGGCAGGTTGGCAAATTGTGGGCGTGGTAAAAGATTTCAAATTAAACTCCCCAACCGAGCAGCAAAAACCTATTGTGCTGTACGTTTCAGCAGCCGAAACCATCAACTATATTTTCTTAAAAGTAAACACAGAAAAGCCGCAAGCCGCCATGAAAAATATTACAGCGGCGTGGAATAGAAGTACAAATAATGCCGAATTTCAAGGTTCATTCTTAGATGAAAACCTG
>JANQUM010000287.1:0-3535 GCA_030731175.1 Spirosomataceae bacterium | reverse complement strand
GTTTGGTACGAAGGTGAAAGCTTCATGACTCGCATTTTTGGAATTGCTTCTGGCATTGCCATCGTGCTTTCGTGTCTCGGTTTATTCGCTTTATCGTTGATTGTGATTGAGTTGAGAACCAAAGAAATCGGACTCAGAAAAGTGATGGGGGCATCGGTAAAAAGCATCGTGGCAATGATCTCGTTATCGTTTTTGAAACTCGTTGCTATCAGCCTCGCTATCTCGTTGCCCATTGCATGGTTTGCCATGTCGGGTTGGTTAGAAAACTACGCAGATCGTATTCAGATAAGCCCGCTTACGTTCGTAGCAGTTACGGTTATTATTACCGCAGTGGCTTTAGTTACGGTTAGCTATCATACCATCAAAGTAGCATTGCATGATCCCGTGAAGAGTTTACGGAGTGAATGATTTTTGAATATTTACCAAGTCACTAATTGGCTCATTTACAAATAATAAAAGGCTCAACAATTATGCTTAGAAACTATTTCAAAATTGCGTGGCGGAATATCGTAAAATCCCCCACTTATTCATTCATAAATATTTTTGGACTTGCCTTGGGCATGGGCGTTACGATTATCATCGGATTATGGGTGCAAGATATGCTCAATTACGACGGCAATTTCTCGAAGCGAGATAAAATCGCCCAGTTTTGGCAGCACCAAACTTTTAATGGGGAAGTTCAGTCCAGCCCTGCAATGCCACGACCGCTTGAATTTGAGCTACGTAACAATTACGCCGAATACTTTGAACATATTGTAATGAGCACCTGGGAGCAAGACCGGTATTTACGAGTTGGAGAAAAGACGATTAGTAAAACCGGGAATTATATGCAGCCTGAAGCTACCGAAATGTTTGATTTAGAGCTTATTTCTGGTGTAAAAAGTGGCTTGAAAGATATTAATTCTATCATGTTGGCGGCGTCAACCGCCGAAGCATTATTCGGCACAAAAAACCCGATTGGAGAGGTCGTAAAGGTCAATAATCAGTCGGATATGAAAGTAACGGCAGTTTACAAGGACCCTCCCTTTAACTCGAGTTTTAGTGAAATGTTTTTCTTGATGCCTTGGGATAAATACGTTGCGGAATCCAGTTGGGTGCAAAATTCTGCCGATCATTGGGGTGATAATTCGTGGCCCATTTTTGTCCAAATAGCTGATGAATACAGCATTAATGATGTATCTCGTACCGTCGCCAAAGTTAAATACAATACCGCCGGAGAAGGTTTTCAAACTTTCAACCCTACGTTATTTTTATTACCCATGAAAGACTGGTATTTGAGAAATCTGTTTGAAAATGGTGTGCAAATCGGCGGAAGAATCCAACTGGTTTGGCTGTTCGGAATCATCGGAGCATTTGTGCTTTTTCTTGCCTGCATAAATTTTATGAATTTAAGCACGGCACGTTCAGAGAAGCGAGCGAAAGAAGTTGGAATAAGAAAATCAGTAGGGTCATTTCGGTACCAAATCATCGGTCAGTTTCTGAGCGAATCATTCTTGGTTGTCACCTTGGCTTTTATTGTTGGCGTGGCGTTAGTGCTGCTTTTTCTACCCGGGTTTAATAACCTAGCAGACAAAAAAATAGAGTTTCCGTGGGCAGACCTTAACTTTTGGCTGGTCAGCTTTGCTTTCATAAGCACCACTGCTTTTATTGCCGGAAGCTACCCCGCCTTGTATTTATCTTCTTTCAAACCCGTGAAAGTGCTAAAAGGCACTTTTAAAGCAGGGCGATATGCGGCTGTGCCAAGAAAGATTTTGGTCGTTACGCAGTTTACGGTCTCCATCGCGTTGATTATCGGCACTGTCTTGATTTTGAAACAGATTAACTTTACTAAAAATCGCCCAATTGGCTACAATAATACTGGCTTGATACAAATTCCGGCGATGTCTTCAGAGTTTGAAAATAAAGCCAATTTCATGCGAACGCAATTTGTAGAAAGCGGAGCGGTGGTAGAAATGGCAACGTCAAGCAGCCCGTCCACGGCAATTTATTCTAACCGTTCGGGTTACAGATGGGAAGGTAAAACGGAAGGTTTTCAGGAAGACTTTGCCTACACCGAAGTTTCGCCCGAATACATGGAAACGCTTGGTGCAAAAATTGTTGCCGGCAGAGATTTTTCTCGTGAAATGGCAACGGATTCAAACGCCGTTTTGGTCAACGAAACTTTTGTAAAATACCTCGGCAAAACCGACGTTATCGGGCTTGAATTAAGAGGCGACAGCGACGAGCCAAGTAATAATCCGCCGCAGGTAATAATTGGGGTGGTAGAAGATATTCTCGTTCAATCGCCCTATGAGCCCGTAAAACAAGGCATTTACGTTTATGATAAAAGTGGCAGCGGAGCTTTTTATAATCTACGGTTGAACCCCGATAAATCTGCAAGTGATAATCTTGCCACGATTGAAAGCGTCTTCAAAAAGCACTTCCCCAACCTACCTTTTGAGTATCAATTTGTTGATGAAGAATTCGGCAAAAAGTTTGAATTAGAAGAAAGAATCGGTTCTTTAGCGACTGTATTTACCATATTAGCAATCTTGATAAGTTGCCTCGGTTTATTTGGGCTTGCGTCGTTTATTGCCGAGCAACGCACCAAAGAAATTGGCGTAAGAAAGGTGCTCGGTGCGTCTATTGGTAGTATTTGGTCTATGCTTTCAAAAGATTTCGTACTCTTGGTAATCATATCTATTGCCATTGCTTCACCTATCGCTTATTTTGGCATGGATGCTTTTTTGAGTAGGTACGATTACCGAACAGATTTGGCTTGGTGGATTTTCATTTTAGCGGGAGCCGGTGCGGTTTTAATCACACTTTTCACCGTTAGTTTTCAGGCAGTAAAAGCAGCGTTGAAAAACCCCGTGGAGAGTTTGAAAACCGAGTAGGAGCTTATAAATATAAGCCAGATGTCACCGAACAATTGGAACACGGATGAAACAAATTAAACGGATATTCACGGATAAAGCATTCGTGAATTCGGGTCAAAAAATAAACACACATCATGCTCAAAAACTATTTCAAAATCGCGTGGAGGAGTTTACTGAAAAGACGAACGTACAGCCTTTTGCTCGTCAGTAGTCTGGCGGTTGGCTTTGGGTTTACGTTTGTGTTGGGGAATTTTATTTTGGGGGAATTGGCTATAAATCAGCAGGTTAAGTCCGTAGAGAACCACTACTTTATGAAAAGTAAATGGGTTTCTGAAGACATGGGGCCACCGATAACTACGGTGGCTGCTTTGGCGGAAGACCTGAAAGTAAATTATCCCGAACTGGTCAAAAACCACTACACGTTTGACTGCGTACAAATGTTCAGAACGGAGAAAAGGTCTTCAAAGAGTCCCTTCAATTGGGTACTGCCAACGTATTTGATATGTTTGGGTTTTCGCTTTTGCACGGTAATCCAAAAACGGCATTAATGCAGCCGGATGCGATGGTCATCAGCCAGAAAACGGCTCAAAAGTATTTTGGGAAAACGGATGTCTTGAACCAATCGCTTGAAGTGGCATCTTTCTCTGGCGAAAAGCAATTCTTCAAAATCACGGGGG
>JANQUM010000286.1 GCA_030731175.1 Spirosomataceae bacterium | reverse complement strand
CTGTTCATCGATATTGAGTTCTGCAACAGTCTGCAGTTTTCATTTCCATCATAAAAATCAAAACCCCGATTGGAAATTTCCAACCGGGGTTTTGATTTAAAATTATTCATTACATTTTCTCTACTGTAATTGTAGAGCGTATTTATCGTAAAGTATTTGAGCTTTGTTGTCCTTTCCTTTTGCGTATTGATTATAAACGTTTCCTAAAATTCGTAATGAATTAAGGTTAGATTGGACCATTTCCCGAACGTTGGCATCTCCCCATTGACGGCTTCCTGTTTGAATTTTTGGAATAAAGTAGCTCAACGATTCATCGGCTCTTTTAATCATCACGTCCGCAATTTTCTTCGCTTTAGCATCTTCTCCTAAGTTATAGTAGAACAGCACAAAGTTTGAAGTTAACTGATCGTAAGGAATTGCCTTATCTGGCATTACTTCCATCGCTTTATCTAAGGCTTTTACTGCTCTCACAGTATCTTGTTCGTTCACTAATTGCTCGGCAAGACGTAAGAATGAATAACGAGCAGTAACAACCGGAACCTTCAAATACGTTTCAGAATCGTAGAATACATCAGGGTTATTGAGTTCTCTCCAAAACGTTTTGGTCATCATATTATCATACATAACCTTAGAGTTCACGAAGCCATCCGTATCTTCCTGATTAACTGCAAAAGGCATCAAACGATACGAGTAGCCTTCAAGCTGCATGTGGCTCTTAAGGTTCAAATATGAGCTTTGCGACAAAGTGCTTGAAAAATAAATCGGACGCTCCCAGTTATTTTGAGCGATGATTTCTAAAACCATCAAATCATTCTTCAGCAAATCCCGCTCGCCGATATTCCAAGACATTACTCCTGAAAGTAATCCTTTAAGGTTTTCCGGAATAAATCCTTGAGCTTTTACTTTTTCAGGGTCATAAGTCAAATACAGATTTGACGAAGGCAAGGTGTTAATAGTCTCACCCGTCGAAATTGGGATTTGAATTGCAGGAGAGTTGCCTTTCACCAACTGTAAAAACTCTTTTAAATCAATTCCAGATTTGATGGATTCAATGTTTTTTTCGTAAAAAGGAATTTGATCGTTAATTCCTTTATTGTACTGATCCATCGTGAACGTAATCGGTAGCGGTTCTGATTCGTAGGTTTTACGTTTCATTTGCTCGATATACCATTCGGTTCCTAAAAGGCTAAGGTTACACACCCTAACGTCTGTTCTGAAACCCTCCACTTCCTGAGCATACCAAAGCGGGAACGTGTCGTTATCGCCGCCAGTGAATAAAATACCGTTTGGTGCAACTGAGTTTAACAGATTTTTAGCAAAATCTACTTGATGGTAGCGGTTAGAGCGGTCATGACCATCCCACGCTTGTGTTGCCATCAAAACAGGAACACCCAAACACAACACAGTTGCAAGGCCTGCTTTCGCAACTTCATTTTTGAAGAAACGCATCACGAAATCAACCAGTCCAATCACACCAAGTCCAGCCCAAATGGCGAAGAAATAAAACGAACCTACGTAAATATAATCTCGCTCACGTGGTTCTACAGGCGGCGAATTGAGGTAAACAACCAATGCCAGACCAGTAAATAGGAATAATAAGAGTTGAATAATAAAATCACGTTCTCGACGGAAATACTGCACTAACAAGCCCAGAATTCCGAGAATGATCGGAAGAGCAAGGTAATTTGTTCTTCCTTTATTACTCGCTAAACCACTCGGCAAGTCGGCTTTTGACTCGAAGATATTGGTAGCTCCTGACTTTTCGATGTCACTTCCTCTTCCCCAAAAATTCCATAGGAAATACCGCCAATACATCGTTCCCATCTGGTAATTTAGCATGAAACCAATATTATCGGCAAGGTTCGGTTTTTGTCCGGCAGGAATATTTAACGCATTTTGATATAACCTAACGTGGTTCGGGTCAGAACTCCAAACCCGCGGTAAAAGCATTTTTCCACTTCCATCCCATTCGTATTCAGGAGAATAATCGTAGGCTTCGTAAGAATCTTCACCCATTTTGTATATCGGGTCACCTTTCTTAATATCTGCAAGTTTTGCGGTATAAACCGGGCCGTACATCAATGGTCTGCTACCGTATTGCTCACGCTTCAAATAGTACACGTAATTCAAAACGTTGCTTGGGTTATTCTCGTTAATCGGAGGGTTATAAGTTGAGCGAATCAAGGCAATGGTGTAGGTAGAGTAACCTATCAAGATAAATGCGAACGCCAAAAGCGAGGTATTTAGCATGATTCGGTTATTCTTTGCCGCCCAGCGGATGCCATAAACCAATGCCCCAACCATTAGTATTACGAAGAAAATTAATCCTGAACCAAACGGTAAGCTAAAGCCATTCACGAATAACTTCTCAAACGTAAACATGAGTGACGGAATACCCGTAATTACACCGGTGTTTACAATACCCAAAGCAACCATTCCGCCTAAAAAGGCGAGGAAACCCCCTTTCCAAGTAATTTTCTTCGATCGCTTGTAATAATAAACCAATGCCAATGCAGGGACTGCAACCAAGTTCAACAAGTGAACGCCAATTGAAAGACCCACTAAATAGGCAATAAAAATCAACCACCGATTTGATGCGGCTTCGTCTTCAATTAACTCCCAACGAAACGCAGCCCAAACCACAATTGCGGTAAAAAACGAGGACATTCCGTAAACTTCCGCTTCAACGGCAGAAAACCAGAACGAATCTGAAAAAGTATATATTAATGAACCAACCAAGCTTGCTCCCAAAACCTGAATGACCTCAGATTGCGATAATTCCTCGCCCTTTTTATTAAATAATTTACGTGCCAAAAGGGAGATTGTCCAGAACATGAACAAAATGGTGAACGCAGATGCAATAACTGAAACCATATTTACCATTAAGGCAACTTTGGTTACGTCACCACCAGCAAATAACGAAGCAATTCTTCCAATCAAAAGAAAAAACGGAGCCCCAGCAGGGTGCGGCACTTGTAATTTGAAGGCACAGGCAATAAATTCGCCGCAGTCCCAAAAACTCGCCGTTGGCTCAACGGTTAGCGTGTAGGTAATCAAAGCGACAAGGAAAACTGCCCAGCCCAACGATTTATTTAGTAATTTGAAATTCATAAGTGAAAGTTAAACAGATAATTTGGGGTTCTTAAAGAGTCTTATTCGAGGATTCAAAGTAACAAAAGTTATACCTAACTGTAATTATTACGCCGCTTAAATAATGTTAATCGAAGTTTAATTGCTTTCCAAGGTTGACTTGCTTTTCAATAATTGCACAAATGTTGTCAAAATCTGCGTCATTATTCACAAAATCAATGTCGTTTACATCAATTTCGATCAGCTTTCCGTGCGTGTATTTTTGAGTGAAAGACTCGTACAATACATTAAGTTTAGATAAGTAATCTTCAGGTATATCCTGCTCGTAGTCGCGGTTTCTCAGCTTAATTTGCCGCGTTAATTTTTCAACATCACATTTTAGATAAATCATGAAATCAGGCGGTGCAACGGCTCGCATGATTGTTGAAAATAAGCCTTTATAAGTGGCAAAATCAGTATCGTTCAACAAATCAGACTCATGCAGGTTTTCGGCAAAAATATAGGCATCCTCATAAATGGTTCGGTCTTGAATTATCGTTTTAGATTCTGTATTTTTCTTAATGTTCAGCACTTGTTCAAAACGGCTGTTAAGAAAGTAGACCTGCAAATGAAAGGACCATTTCGCCATGTCTTCGTAAAAAGTTGCAAGGTACGGATTATTATCAACCGCTTCGTAATAGACTTCCCATCCGTACTTTTTGGCTAATTTTTCGGCTAATGAGGTTTTTCCGGCTCCGATATTTCCGGTAATAGCAATGTGCATATGTTGAGGTTGTGCGTAAAATATCGAGCAAATTACGCCCATCCTCAAGAAAAATCATAATTGTTAAACGCATCTTTTGTAAATTTGCATGAAATAAATTGAGCATGAAAGAATATCAAGTCCTACTTTATTATTGTTACGTTCCGATTCAAAATGTAGTAGAATATCGTGACGAACACCACCTTTTTTGTTTGGAAAACAGTCTTTTGGGTAGAATCATTATAGCACCCGAAGGACTAAACGGAACCGTTTCTGGAACAGCAGAAAATTGCCATAAGTACATGACTTGGCTGCATAACGACGAACGGTTCGCCC
>JANQUM010000285.1 GCA_030731175.1 Spirosomataceae bacterium | reverse complement strand
ACCCTTCAGAACTGACAATTGGAAAGGGATTACGGAAAATGAAAAGTTTGAGTAACCATGACTTCCACCGAATCCTACATCCTCGAACTGCCCGAAAATCAAAGGCAAATCATGCAACGGTTGCACGATTTAATGCTTACGTTTCCAAAAATGACGACAAAAATCAGGTACAAAATCCCATTTTTTTACCGCAGAAAATGGCTTTGCTACTTAAATCCAATAAAAAGTAATGGTGTAGAATTGTGCTTTTTACGAGGAAGCGAATTATCAAACGAACAGGGAATTTTATTGGCGAATGACCGTAAGATGGTAGCAGGAATCAGTTACTATTCTGTGGATGAAATTGACGAAAAAACACTGCTTGAAATAATTAACGAGGCAGTTTTATTAGACGGTTTTGCGTGATATGGATGTAAAAATACTGAGAATCAATATCTCTGCTCTCCAAACTTACTCCAATACATCCCCAACAAACGCCAAAAATGGAGCTTTCCAGTCGGCTTCCTGATCTTTGAAGCGGCGGTAATCTCCTTTAATAAAACTCCAAAGTGCCGGAAAAAAACGCATCAGTCTATTTGGGCTAAGTTGACTTCGCATAGTCAAAAAGTCCAACTTATTTTTAAGAGCTTCCAGTCCTTTATTTTTCTCAATTCCTGACAAACGAAGGTACAGTTTTTGGAGTTCTTCCCGTTCTTTAATTATTGGAGCGAGTTTCTGAATTCTTGGGCGAAGAAAACGCTCCTTAAAACCCACTTTCGGCGGTAAAACTCTTGGCTTCGACCCTACTTGCTGTGCCGTATGCTGCCGATATAAAGTCAACGCCTTGTCAAGTGGCATAATGCTTTGTCTGACAGTAGCCACCCATGCAAGCCAAGTATCGTGAATTACCTCGGGAATGTCGGTAGGAAATGGCAAGCTAATCTCGGCCAATTCAGACCTAAACGCAGCCGTACAGCCCGTTACCCGATTACCGCCCAGCATGATATTTATAGCTCTACCGTCTTGCCATTTTTGCTGTTGAAATTGATGCAAGCGTACAATTTGCCACTGCGTTTGGTTGAGTTCGGTCAGTTTTTCATCCACAAGTTTTGCGTCAGAAAACACCATTTCAACTTGCGGATTTTGCTTCAAATAACCAGCTAAGACTTCTATTTTTGTGGGAAGCCAAACGTCGTCTTGATCACAGAGAAAAATGATACTTCCGGAGCAGGCACTTATCGCCTTTTCAAAGTTTTTCGTTGTTCCGAGCGACGTTTCATTCTTATGAACTATTACCTCGAACAGCACATTTTTCTGGAAATTTTCGAGAATTTCAAGTGTACCGTCCGTCGAGCCATCGTCGCAGATTACGAGTTCGTTTGGCAGTACCGTTTGAGTCAGCAAACTGTTCAATTGTTCTACTAAATAGCGTTCGCCGTTGTAGGTACACATTGCCACCGAAATTGTTGGTTTACCCATGCAGTTCTCTGATTATTTTTCGGGAAATTCGCAACGCGTATTCACGCAAAACGTCCCATTTCAAGTAACTTTTCTGCGGAACGAGCCGATTTTCCATCGGGCGGTATTTCTCGTATTCGTTCTGCGTCATTTTTTCGTGATATTCCTCAAATAGCGGTCGTAACTCTGGTCGGTTTGCCAAATCAAAACGGTCGGTATGTACCGAAATTTTGTCCCGCTCTTTAATATCGTAGCCACTAAAGTGAAAGAAAGTCAACCGGTACTTCGCGTTCACCACAAAAGTGCCGTCTTTAGATTCAATATTTCTTTCGTGTAAATTCCAATAACCAACGTTCAGCCCGAGGTTTTGCGAAACAAGTACATTTTCAAAAAAGAGCGGCACAAAGTTCGCCCAAAGCTGATCCACAAACATACCGTCCATGAAATTCACAAAACCATATTGGTTTAAACGCTCTTCCCACCAATTCAGAAAATTAGTTGTCGAATCTGACCGTTTCAACGCAAAAAAGCCCGTATTGTAAAGTCCGGCGTTATTAAAAGATACTTCTTTGGGGTACTTCCCGTCTTCAGGAAATGGGCGAAACGTATGTGGAGTTAGCAGAATGTCGTGCGTATCGAGGGCACTATCTACAGATTCTACCGAATTAAAAAAGAAAATATCGCTGTCTATAAAAAGTAATTTTTCGACTCCTGAATTTTCGGCAAGAAGGAATTTACAAACGTGCGGCCTGATTACGCAGCAAAGCTCAAAAACCGTGTATTTTTGAAGGAGCACGTCAAAATTAGGGATACCCAACGCTCCAATTTCAAACAAACCGTACGCCGCAAATTCCGCTGCATCAATCCGATCACCTAAACGGTCTAAAATACCAATTTTGAGTTCGTAATCAGGATTGTGTTCCAAAAACGAATCGGCCATGGTTTTTGCCTGACCTAAATGCGAGACCGAACAGATTGTAAACGCTAATTTCATTAATTACTAAACGAGATGTGAGAAGTCAGATTCGAGATTGGAGAAACGTAAAACGCTAAAAGCAACAATCTTGCAGTTTGAACTTAACAGTTAATTTTTCACAACCGCTGGTATTTTTCAACGGGCTGCAAATATACAGATTAACCGAGGAATTTATCACGCAATTCGGGAGTTGGGAGGCGGCAGCTATCTCGTTTACCAAAAATACGGTAGCGATTTCGGGCAATGACCCCGTAAACTACATCTAATAAAAATGTAGGAAGTACTTTGAAAATCCGTATCCAACGCCAATTGGGAAGTCGCTCAATTATCTTAAAAACTGCCGCCGATTTGATGAATAATTTGCCGTTTTCTAAAGCAATAACCGATTGATAATCATCGGTTTGTAAATTATTTTCTAACAAAACTTTCTCTCCGAAATCAGATTGCAACGATGCGAATTTGAATTGATTATTTTTATCTTGATCGATCAAAAAATTAACAAAACCGTTGCATAAATTGCAAACGCCATCAAATAAAATAACAATTGGTTGCTGCTCAGGCATCGGCGTTTTCTTTCTTGAAAAATCGCTTGTACTGCGTTACCGTTTCTGCCAAAAAAGGCCAGTTTTTCAACGCGTTTAAATTTTCGACTTGCTGCGTGTAAAGCGGTGTTTCGGGCAAAATTTCGTTGTTTTCAACAAGTTTTTTCACGGCGAAAGGATTTGCTTCTTTCAGTTCGCCACTTTCGTTTTTGTAAATCAACGCCCGGTCAAAAAAGTCAATGTTTAGCTGGCTTCCCAAATCTTTGAGCCAGTGCGTTGAAGCATCAATTGAACAGCCGCTGGCGGCGTTGAAGGCTTCATCTGCAGCAATAATTACGAAGCGGTCTTCGGTAATTTTGAAAGAAGATTTCAGCGGTGCACCGTGAGCCGCCCACTGGTCGGTGGCTTTAGTTAAGTGTTCAGAAATGGTCTGCAGCTCGCCACTACTTAACGAACGATTGGCTTGGTAAATCCAGACGCGGGCAGAATTGGGTAAGGTATCGAATGAAACGTGCATAACTATTTAATAAGATGAAAGACGAAGGAAAAAACACCTTCAAAACATATTTCATAGAAAAACTTACAACGAATTTCTTTAAAAAATCGGTCAGTTTTCAGACATTAAAAAACTCTTTTTAACCTAAACTGTTCTATTTATTCAAATTCGTGCAACTTTGTGCGGTTGAAACGAATCAATAACCCGCCATTTAATACACGCTTCGTTTTAGTTTAAAATACATTCATGACTACGCTCCAGCCTTTTCTTGCCGCTATTCAATCCGAAATCGATAAAACCGTTTACGGAGAACAACCCGTAGAACTCTACGAACCCATTGAGTACATTATGGCGTTGGGAGGAAAAAGAATGCGGCCAGCTTTGACATTAATTGCCGCAAATTTATTCAACGACAACTGGGAATATGCCCTCAAACCCGCGGTTGCGGTGGAGGTTTTTCACAATTTCACGCTCATGCACGACGACATCATGGACGCCGCTCCGCTGCGACGTGGACAAGCAACCGTGCACGAAAAATGGAGCGATGACGTGGCAATTCTCTCTGGTGATGTGATGCTTGTGGCGGCGTACGATTTGCTTTTAGAAGTAGAAAATAAACATTTCAAGCGAGTGGTAAAACGCTTTAATCGCACCGCCGCTGAAGTCTGCGAAGGGCAACAATTCGACATGAACTTTGCGACTCGTGATGACGTCACGGAAGACGAATACATAAACATGATTCGGTTAAAAACGTCGG
>JANQUM010000284.1:738-4210 GCA_030731175.1 Spirosomataceae bacterium | reverse complement strand
GTAGCTCATACCACCCACAAACGTTTCAAATTGTAAAACAGTTGTACCGGTCAAGGGATCTGAATCTTGAAAACGATACACTTTGTCTTCGCTTTTTACGGCCACGTAAATCCAGCCGTTAATTGGGCTAATTTCCACATCTTCTACACCCGCAAATACCGTTGCCCCTTTCGCCGCACTTTGACTGAGTACACTATTTCGTTCGGTAATGGTTGTATTATTTATCAATTCCCACGTTCCCGAACCGTTTTTAGAACCCACGTAAACGTATAACTTTCCTGATGTTAAATCTTGAGCATTATCTGCTACAAATTTGTATAAATAGCCTGTTCCGTAGTCAACGCCTTGATAAGCAGTTCGTTGGTTATCGTGAATGCAAATATTCTCGTGTTTGAAATTCCCCAATGCCCAAAGTTTTTGATTATTGACAACGGTTTTCGTTGCGGGATCAATTTCGATTGCCCACCCCGTATCAATATAACCATCGGAATTTAAATCAGTATTAGAAACGTATTCTTCGCACGTGATTACGGTGTTCCACGGCGTAACGGTACCCGAACAATTGGCAATCGTTCCAACCACACCCGAAAAGTCAACGTTCTTCTCATTGCTGCTGCTCCAGCGTTTTGTAATTGAATTAAACACAATATCCATAACCGAAACGCCTCCGGGAAAAGCTTCTGAACTAATGGAAAGGTGTCCATTCTCGCTACTTCCATTTATCGGAATATAGCCCGTAAAGTCGAAATTTGCTGGAAAAACATTGCCATCTGACATCGCATCGCCCCTTTGGGCAATAGTTTGAAACGAAAAGCCCGCCGGAATATGAATCGAAGCGTCTTGCGAATTGGGAGTCAACGATGTAAAATCTGACAACGGAATGCGAAGTGAATCAACCAGACTAATGGCATATACAGAAGCGTGCGTAACTAGAAAATAGATTATCCAAATTATCCTTTTTGCCGAACTTTTCATAACTGCAATGTATGAAATATACTCAGATGAGCTGCCCGATTCCCGAACTTGCTTACCTTACGGTTCCCTTTCGTGGAGTTCGTTGGTTTATTGGCAACTAAATCCCGACTTTTGTGTAAAAAACTACCGTTGAAAGATTTACTCCTCATTACGCCGCCGTTTACCCAACTCAATACGCCGTATCCCGCCACGGCGTATATCAAAGGTTTTCTGAATACCAAAGGCATTTCTGCGTTCCAGATGGATTTGGGAATTGAAGTAATCCTGCAACTTTTCTCAAAAAAAGGATTGTCGGAAATCTTTCAAAAAGCCGTTGAGTCCGAAGCGATTCACGAACCAAATAACCAACGCATTTACGCCCTACGGGAAGATTATTTACAAACCATTGATAACGTGATGGCGTTTCTGCAAGGGAAAAACCAAACTTTTGCCCGACAGATTTGCAGCGAAAACTACTTGCCGCAAGCTTCCCGATTCGCTCAACTCGATGACATGGAATGGGCGTTCGGCACGATGGGCGTGCAGGACAAAGCCAAGCATCTGGCAACGCTCTACCTCGAAGATTTATCTGATTTTATTGTGGCGTGTATCGACGAAAATTTCGGGTTTAGTCGCTATGCCGAAAGACTGGGACGAAGTGCCAACGCCTTTGACGAACTTCAAGAAAGTTTGCAAGCCGAACCGACTTACATTGACGAAATTACGCTCAAAATTTTGAGTGAAAAGCTGTCGCAAATCCAGCCAAAACTGGTTTGTTTTTCCGTACCTTTTCCGGGGAACTTGTACAGTGCATTTCGTTGTGCACAATTCATTAAAACGCATTACCCCGAAACAAAAATAGCGATGGGGGGCGGTTTCCCCAATACTGAATTACGTTCGGTTTCGGACGTTCGGGTGTTTGATTATTTCGATTATATTTCGCTCGACGACGGCGAATTGCCGCTCGAGTTAATCGTGAAAAATGTTTTGGAGAATAATGCAACTTCCACCGATTTTAAACGGACGTTTGTTCGGAGAAATGATGAAGTTATTTATCTGAACCAAACTACTCGAAAAGACTACAAACAAAGCGAAGTTGGTACGCCAGATTACAGCGATTTATGGCTCGAAAACTACATTTCGGTCATCGAAATTGCGAACCCGATGCACAGTTTGTGGAGCGACGGCCGCTGGAACAAACTCACGATGGCACACGGTTGTTATTGGGGAAAATGCACGTTCTGCGATGTTTCGCTTGATTACATTAAACTTTACGAACCCATCGCCGCCAAAACATTGGTTGACCGCATGGAAGAGTTAATTGCTCAAACCAACGAAACGGGTTTTCATTTTGTGGATGAAGCCGCTCCGCCCGCTTTAATGCGAGAACTCGCTTTAGAAATTCTGAGAAGAAAACTGACCGTAACCTGGTGGACGAATATCCGTTTTGAAAAACGTTTTACTCGCGATTTATGCGTGTTGCTGAAAGCCTCCGGCTGCATTGCCGTTTCGGGTGGTTTGGAAGTTGCCTCCGACCGGTTATTGGCTTTGATTGACAAAGGTGTAACCGTTGAGCAAGTAGCTCAAGTTACCCGTAATTTTACGGAAGCGGGCATTATGGTGCATTCGTACCTCATGTACGGCTACCCAACGCAAACCGTGCAAGAAACGGTGGACAGCCTCGAAATGGTGCGGCAATTGTTTGAGTTGGGAGTTTTACAATCTGGTTTTTGGCATCAGTTTGCCCTGACGGCACATAGTCCCGTCGGATTGAATCCTTCGGAATACGGCATTATTCCGAATTTAAAAGAAATTTCGTTTGCTAATAACGACGTAGCGTTTACCGACAAAACGGGTATCGACCACGATAAATTTAGCTTTGGGTTGAAGAAATCATTGTTCAATTTTATGCACGGCGTTTGCTTTGATTATGAGTTACAGGAATGGTTCGATTTCAAGATTCCCCGTACCAATATTCCGCCTGATTTTATTGAAAATTGCCTCGCTCAAGACGACGAATTTATGGTAAAACCCGATGCTAAAATTGTGTGGCTCGGCAATACCCCGCAGGTCGTCGAAACCAAAAAGAAAAACACCATCAAACTTATCATTCACGATAAAACCGACAGCACCGAAAGAACTTTTGAGAAAGCAAAAGGGGAGTGGTTGTTGGAGAAATTGCAACGTCTTGCCGTTGCCGAACCCATTGTCAGCGTCTCCACTGACAATTACAATTCGGGTAACAAAATCGTCGATGTCGTCAGTGAGGACACTGACAACGGCGAAAACAAACCACGAAAACCCCTAACTTTCACCCAACTCAAAACCGACTATGAGTCTCGTTTTGAGCATTTTGAAATGTTTTTTTACGCAAAGGGCGTGAATAAATTGCGGGAAGTGGGATTGGTTGTTTTGTGAGAGGTTACAATTTTTCTAATTTACTTTTTCAACTTACCCACCCCATGCATCCCAAAAAACTCCTCCTAACCCTTTTCCTATTCATAAGTAGCCTAAACGC
>JANQUM010000284.1:0-728 GCA_030731175.1 Spirosomataceae bacterium | reverse complement strand
AATACAATACCCCAAATGTTCAATTTGGTTTTAAAATCAGTTAAAAAGTGATCGACCTCTTGTTGAGTAGCCATCTATAAATATAGTTTTCAGCACATTGTATTGCAAAAGTAGAGAATTAATTGTAAAGTTGAAAATATAGTATATAATAATATAATTACGAACTTTAAAGTTGATTTTGATAAATTCCAAACCCATGCATCCCAAAAAACTCCTCCTCCTAACCCTTTTCCTATTCATAAGTAGCCTAAACGCTGTTTCGCAAACAAAGGCGGATACGCTGAAAGTGTTGTTTGTGGGTAATAGTTACACGTATTATTACAATATGCCGCAGTTGGTTTCGGTGTTGTCTGACAGTACGAATACGAAGTTGATAACCCGCAAAAGCACCGTGGGTGGTGTTACGCTCAAAAATCATTGGTTGGGCGAGCGTGGGCTGAAAACGAAAGAGAAAATTGCTTCTGGCGGTTACGATATCGTTGTGATTCAGGAATTCAGCATGGGTACAATTGACAACCCCGAAGATTTTAAAAAGTACAGCAAAGAACTATCCGATTTGGCAAAAGCCAACGGGGCAAAACCTTACTTTTATATGACGTGGGGACGTGAGAAAGTACCGCAATACCAAGACGAAATCACGAAGATGTACGAGCAAGTTGCCCGTGAAAACGGTGCGGGAATTGTACCCGTTGGGAAGGCGTGGGAATTGGCTCGAAAGCTGCGTCCTG
>JANQUM010000283.1 GCA_030731175.1 Spirosomataceae bacterium | reverse complement strand
TTTGTACGAAAAAATGAACAAAGTAATTGAATGTTTAGAAATATTAGACGTTCCTCGCGAGCTATTAATCTATGACTTTTTCGACTTAAACCTTACGCTTCAATTTAACGGGCAGCAATTATTTGACATCCCGTTAATTGTTCCGATTCGGCAGCGGCACAAATACCAACTTGATTTAATAACTTACGATTTAATATTGCAGGAATATCAACTTATTGACTGCGAAGTAGTTTATTATCTGCCAAAAACAACGGATCGCCCCGGTCATTTTAACCAAAACATTCTTAGGCGGAAACGGCTGATTAAGTCTGCAACAACTGTTGAGAAACTATTAAATCTTGACAGGAGTACTTAAACTTTCGCCGCTGGATTTCCGAAAACGGTTGCTTTGGCTGCCACGTCTTGTACTACTACGGATCCGGCTCCAATTCGAGCATTTTTACCAACGGTAATACCGCCAACAAGAATTACGCCCGAACCAATAAATGCCCCTTCCTCGATTGTAACACCTGAATTTACCATCGCTCCCGTGCCAATTTGCACAAAGTCGCCAATTTTAGCTTCAGTGTCAATCACCACATTGCTATGAATAATATTATGGCTTCCTATTTCGGCAAACGGATTCACGGTGACATTAGCGGCAATTAAATTTCCGTGACCCATGACGCTTTCTTCGGCTACATAAGCACGGGCGTGAATGGCGTTTACTGGCATTACTTTCCGTTTCTCAATCAGCATTTCCACGAGCGTTTTTCGTTCGGCTACGTTTCCAATCGCAATAAATGCTTCGGTTTTCTGTCCAATTAATTTCAGGAATCCCTGCTCGTCGGTCGGACCTAAAACGGTGATATTGTTTATTTCTGTACCGTGTTTTTTGGTATCATCATCCAAAAAACCGTAAACGAATACTTCGTTGCTTTCAAATATATTCAGGGCTATTTTTCCTAAAATGCCTGAGCCAAAAATCAATACCGGGTTTTTCATCTGTTTTTGTTTTCTTTTAGTTGTGCTTTGTACAACGTTTTATTTTCTGCGTAGCGTTCGTTTGCAATATCGAGGAGCTTGCTCATCGCAAATATCATTTGACTTGATTGCACATCGCCGTAAATATTCATGTCCATGGTTCGCAGGGCTTCGCCTAATCTTTCGTTCGGTATTGCCTCAATAATCTCTTTTGTTGTCAGGGTTGTAAATGGTACATTTTCAAGACTTTGCAAATGCTTTTTCCACAAGATTAACGCCTGATTTACGTTTTGAGAAGTATCTGATGCCTTAATGTATCGTTTAAATTTTGTGACGAAATCCCGGTGCTTTTTACTGTAAATAATTAAACGGTATTGACGGTAGAGATAATTCCCGAAGAAAAGATAAATTCCGCCAAAAATAGCAATTACTAATAGGATATATTTTACGTACTTCCAGTAATCGAAGGGCTTTTTGGTTTTGATTGTCGAGAAATCAGCTTCGGGATTACCCGAAGCCAATGCCTTGTCTTCAATTAATTGAGCAACGCTTACCGTATCGTTTACAGAGACTAAAATGGTGCTATCTGCTTCTTTCACAAGGTAAATAGGCAAACTGAGCGTCAATTTCGGTTTAATAGTAAACGTTTTTAAGAAATAAACTACGCTATCCAAACTGCCCTTTTCATCAGTTGAGGTTGGGAAAATTTCACTTTTTACGAGTTCGAAAGGTGAAAAGTTATACGCCGTATCAGGGAAAAACACGGTGGCATCCGCCGGATGGCGGTAACTAAAGGAAAAGGGTATTACGTTCCCAATTTGAACGCTATCCTGCAAAAAAACGCCCTTAGGCACGATTGATTGTGCCTTAACTACAACTATATTTCCAAGCAAAAATAAGCTAAGTAAAAACTGCCGACGAAGGCTTTTCTGATTCTCAAATTGCTTCATTTTCTGACTCTGAATAATTGTACTAATCGAGGAACGTAGTCTTCGCGGGTGTCAATCGCTAAGTAATTTGCGTTGTACTGCTTGCAGAGTTTTTCTAAATTCTCTTTATTTTCATAAAAAACCTCCCGCATTTCCCGTTTAAAAGACGGCGAAGAAGTGTTTAGCCAAACCGTCCGTTTTGATTCTTTATCATAAACCGGAACGATACCCATGCTCGGCAACTTTACTTCCCGTTGGTCATAAATATGAATGACCACCAAATCGTGCTTTTTTGCCATTGCCTTTACCCGTGACAGGTAATCTGTGTCCAAAAAATCAGAAATCATGATAACAACGCTCCGCTTTTTGAGCATATTTAATCCAAACAAAAGGGCTTTTGACAAATCCGTTTTTTCAGATTTCGGCTTTAACCGAAACAATTTCATGATGAATTCGTAACCCTGTTTCATCCCGTAACCGGGTTTTAGGTAGAGTTCTTTTTGATCAGAAAAGCAATACAGCCCCACCTGACTTTTTTCTTTTACCGCCGACAAAGCAAGCACGCTGCAAATCTCTTTGGCGATGTCCACTTTTTGCAATCCGACATTCCCCACTTCCTGCGATGCACTCACGTCAAGCATGAAAAAGACAGTCTGTTCTTTTTCTTCTTTAAAAATTTTGACGTACGCCCCGTGCCCTTTCGCAGTGGTTATCCAATCAATCGTACGTACGTCGTCACCGTATTGGTAAGTTCGCAAATCAGCAAATTCGATTCCCGAACCCTTAAATATAGAGCTGAAATTACCGTGCATTTGAGAATTCACGGCTTTCCGTATTCTGATTTCGATTTTGTTAAGCCTTGAAATTATTTCTCGCACGAATTTTGCTTTTTTAAGAAAAAACTGGCGTTGCTTTCGCCGTGGGTTCACTACTTTTGTGAACAAACGAACGAAGGTAACTTGAAATTACAACCAAAAAAAATTGTTGCGGGGGTACTCCTGCTATTTGCGTTTGGCTGCAAAAGTGGCGATAGTTTGCCCGACGGAATAATTCCGATGGAACAAATGTCGCCCATTTTGGCCGAGTTACAAATTGCGGAGTCAAACGTGGCACGTATGAACCTACAAAGTTACGACTCCGCAAAGGTGGCGTTTCAGTACAAACAACTGCAAATTTTGGCAAATTACGGTGTTGATTCTTCCCTATACAATAAAAGCTACGAAGCGTATGCCCGGCAACCAGCGTACATGGAAGTAATATACACTGATGTGCTGAAAATACTTGAAGCCAAAAGCGATAGCGTTTTGCTGAAAGACAGAATGAGCCGCCCAACCGACGAAAATCCGCCCCAATGAAAGAAAACCTGGTTATTATACCGACCTACAACGAGATTGAAAATATCGAAGCCATTATTCGGAAAGTTTTTTCACTGCCCGAAGCGTTTCACGTACTCATTGTAGATGACGGATCGCCCGATGGCACGGGAATGAAAGTAAAAGAATTGCAAAGCGAATTTGCGGAAAAGCTCCATATTCAAGAACGAAGCGGCAAGCTCGGTCTCGGCACGGCTTATATTCACGGTTTTAAGTGGGCGTTAGCAGAAGGCTACCAAATTATTTACGAAATGGACGCCGACTTTTCTCACAATCCCGACGATTTGGTACGGCTTTTTCACTCCGTTAAAAATGACGGCTACGACGTAGCAATTGGCTCACGATATATCAAGGGCGTTAACGTCGTCAACTGGCCGATGGGCAGAGTTTTGATGTCCTACTTTGCAGGTGTTTACGTGCGTTTTATTACCCGAATGCCCTTCATGGATCCCACGGGCGGCTTTATTTGCTATAAAAGAGAAGTATTAGAAACTATTCCGTTGGATAAAATCCGGTTTGTGGGTTACGCTTTTCAAATCGAAATGAAATTTAACGCCTACCTCTACAAGTTCAACATTATCGAAATTCCAATCATTTTTACAGACCGTACAAAAGGCGTTTCAAAGATGTCGTCAGCTATTTTTCAGGAAGCCGTTTTGGGCGTAGCCATGATGAAAGTATGGAGCTGGTTTAAGAAGTTTGAGCGGTGAGGAATAAATTATTGTTGGGAATTACGTAACTTTAAAATAAAATGCTGTTAACAATCGAAGGGAAATACGAAAATGGCGAGGTGAGGTTTAAGGAAACGCCAAAAAACATTGAAAACAACTCTGACGTGCTGATTACTTTCCTACCAAAACCGCATACCCAAAATTTCGGACAACGCATCCTTGGCGTTTGGGAAGGCAAATATTCTATACCGGAAGATTTTAATGAACCCCTTGA
>JANQUM010000282.1 GCA_030731175.1 Spirosomataceae bacterium | reverse complement strand
AGGAAGTTGAACTCTCGGTGTGTGATTGAGCCAATTTCGATACGCAAATTGCGGTTTACGAAGTGGAAGATTGTAAACTCGATACAAATTTCGTCTTAGTTGCCGCTAACGAAGACGGCCCTAAAAATTGCTCAACGGGCGGCGATAGCTTCTTGCCAATCAAAGGACTCACGGCAGGCAAAACGTATTACATCGTAGTAGATGGTTACGGTAATAATCAAGGAATTTTCTCCATTCTATTAAAGGATAAAATCACCCCTGGGCCCGCAAATGACGATGTTGTAAATGCCATTCTCATTCCGGTAGATGGTAAAGTGAAGAGCGGTTTCAGCAATGCCTACGCTACGGTAAGAGATAAAGAACAAGACATCCGCCCGAAACCCGCTACCGGTCAGCCAGACTGTGTTACAGGCTGGTGCGATAATCAAGTTGATAATTCTGTTTGGTTTAAATTCGTAGCCCCGTCAGACGGGAAAGTGAAAATAAGCACTTGTGATTTGGCAGATTTTGATACGCAATTAGCCCTTTTTGAGGCCTCAAATGTGAATGATTTCAGCACATTCAAATTAGTTGCCGCCAACGATGCCGGACCAGCAGATTGTTCCACTTTCTTCGATAGTTTCCTGCCCGTTGAAGGTCTGACCGCTGGAAAAACCTATTACGTTTTGGTTGACGGTTTCGATGGTGATAACGGTGCATTCTCCATTTCCCTGACGGGTGATGTTGATACCCAAGCCCCAAGTGCCCCAACTAACCTAACGGCAAACGTAGTAGAAACCACCAGCGTTGATATTACGTGGGCAGCCTCAACCGATGACCGTGCCGTGAAAGAATACTTAGTTTATGTGAATGGCACAGTAGTCGCAACCGTGACGGGTACTTCATATAGCGTGAAAAATCTCACTTCCGAAACCACCTACAGCATAACGGTTGTGGCGAAAGACGACGCTGGTAATAGTTCGACTGCTTCAACGGCATTGAGTGTAACCACCACTAAAGCGGTTGATACCCAAGCACCAAGCAACCCAACGGGGCTGACGGCTACAAGTATTCAACAAACAACCATTGCCATTTCGTGGACAGCAGCCACTGATAACGTAGGGGTAAAAGAATACCGTGTTTACGTAGATGGCACGCTTACAGCTACCACGACCAATACAACTTTTAGTCTCACCGGGTTAAGTGCGGAAACGGCGTATTCTATTTATATTGTTGCAGTTGACGATGCCGGAAACGCTTCAAATGCCTCAACGGCACTGAAAGTAACTACCGCTCAAGCTCCAGACACCACCGCTCCAAGTACTCCGAGTAGCCTTACCGCAACCGATACCCAAAAAACAACAATTGGTATCTCCTGGGCGGCTTCGACAGATAATGTGAAAGTTAAAGAATACCGTATTTATGTAGATGGTAAACTTACCGCTACTGCAACTACAACGACGTTTTCTATAACCGGACTAACCGCAGGAACGGCGTATTCTATTTACGTTGTTGCAGTTGACGATGCCGGAAACGTCTCCGAAGCCTCAACAGCACTGAAAGTGACAACACTTGCAGAAGCCGTGGTAGATACAGCCGCCCCAAGTGCGGCAACAAACCTGACGGCATCCGAAATCACGACTTCCAGTCTCAAAGTCAGTTGGAACGCCGCAACGGATAATGTAGGTGTAACCGAGTATCAAATCTTTGTGGATGGTACGCAAAATAGTGCCACTACCGCTACGAGTGCCACTATCTCTAACCTGACAAAAGCGACGGCATATTCTATTTACGTAACGGCGAAAGATGCCGCTGGGAATACCTCGGCTACATCAGTAGCTCTGAAAGTAACCACGTTAGATGTTGAAATTGTGGGCATTGAGCCTGATTTGACCAATCAGTATCTTGTATATCCTAATCCGTTTGTTGATAAGGTTACTCTTGAGTATTTAGGAAGTAAGCTTAAAGAGAAAAGCATCGAAGTTTATAATTTACACGGCCAGCGGGTGTTACATCCATCATTTAGACACAAAGAAAGCGGAAACGTAGAACTTGATTTGTCGCCGCTTACATCAGGAAAGTATTATTTACTGATCAAACAAAATGACCGGACTACTTTTAAGAAATTAGTAAAGCAGCAATAGAAACCCCGTCAAGCTAATTCCAAAACCCGCCGATTGACACCCTTGAGTCGGCGGGTTTTTATTTGGCTTATTAAAAACTTCCGAGAGATTGCTTAAATTGCTTCTCAAACCTATTCAACCCGAACTTATGAAACTCAACCTGCTCATCAAACCGCAACTCATTGCGGTATTATTGCTACTATCGTTTACAGTTTCGGCTCAACTAAAAGTTGCCCAAATATTCTCTAATCATTCCGTTTTACAGCGTGATCAACCCGTGAAAATTTGGGGAAATGCTTTGCCAAATAGCAACGTAAACGTCTCGTTTTTAAATCAAAATGTAAACGCAACCGCTGATAATTCCGGAAAATGGCTGGTTACGTTAAATGCGATGTCAGCGAATAAAACTCCGCAAATGCTTTCTGTAAAATCGGGACCGCAAATAATTATTTTGAACGATATTTTAGTGGGCGATGTCTGGCTATGCTCTGGCCAATCAAACATGGAATGGCGTTTGAAAGACGCCAACAACGCCCAAACTGAAGTTGCGGGAGCAAATTATCCGCTCATTCGGCATTTCAAAGTACCGTTAGAGTTAGAATTTACGCCGCAACAAGATTTAAACGGCGGCGAATGGGAAGTTGCCACGCCCAAAACAGCGGCTGAGTTTACCGCCGTTGGCTATTTCTTCGCCCGTCATTTGCAGAAAGAATTAGACGTGCCGATTGGTCTCCTGAACTCATCGTGGGGCGGTTCACAAGTAGAATCTTGGATCAGCAACGCCGCCATTAAAAGCTCGGAAGTACTCGGATATTACGCCGAGACAATGCCGAGAAATTGGGCGGAAGACGCTCAACAAACCGAGCAAAAATTAATGAGCCGCATTTATGGAAGTTCAAACATCGACATCGAAAAAATAAACGAAAACGAATACTTGAACCCAACCTATGATTACGATAAATGGCTGAATGCCAACGTACCGGGGCAATGGCAATGGTCTGGATTCCCGTCTTTTTTGGGAACGGTTTATTTACAAAAATTCGTTGAAATTCCCGAGTCGTTCACCAATCAAATCACTGAATTTTCTTTCGGAAATAATAGCGGAGAATTTGAATTAATCGTAAACGGGAAAACGGCTTTTAAAGGCTTCGCAGTCGGAGCAATCAACACAAAAATTTCCGCCGGAACGTGGAAAAGCGGAGCAAATAATATCCTGATAAAAGTATCCGAAAATATCGATAACGGCTGGAAGTGGATGGGCTTCGGCGGAAATAAAAACGACTTTTATGTGAAAACCGAAGTCGATAAAATAACACTTAATGATAAAGCGTGGAAGATGATTCCGTCGTGGCAATCCGAACGTACTTACACCCGTTGGATGAACAATGCGGGTTCAATTATTTACAACTCCATGATTGCTCCAATTACAGATTACGGCATTAAAGGAGCCATTTGGTACCAAGGCGAAAGCAACGCCGGCCGAGCGTTTCAATACCGCAAATCTTTTCCGTTAATGATTGAAAACTGGCGGCAATACTGGGGTTATGACTTCCCGTTTTTCACCGTTCAATTATCAAGTTACGGAGGTTTTCAGAGCAGCAACGAAGGCAGTAACTGGGCAGAGCTTCGCGAAGCTCAAACTATGACACTTCAATTACCCAAAACGGGCATGGCGGTTACTACCGATATCGGAAACCCAGACGATATTCACCCAAGAAATAAGCAAGACGTTGGGCATCGATTGGCACTTTCGGCATTGAAAGTAGCTTACGAAAAAGACCTCGTTTACAGCGGCCCAACCTACAAAAGCGTAGCATTCACGAAAGGAGAAGCAGCTTTGAGTTTTGAAAATGCCGGTAGCGGTTTGATGGCAAAAGACAAATACGGTTATCTGACTGGATTTGAAATTGCGGGAAGTGACCAAAAATTCTACTACGCCAAAGCTGAAATAAAAGGCGATAAAATAATTGTAAGCCACTCCGAAGTAAAAGACCCAAAGTCAGTTCGTTACGGTTGGACAAACTCACCCATCGACGCAAACCTTTTCAACAAAGAAGGGCTTCCTGCTTCACCCTTCAGAACTGACAATTGGAAAGGGATTACGGAAAATGAAAAGTTTGAGTAA
>JANQUM010000281.1 GCA_030731175.1 Spirosomataceae bacterium | reverse complement strand
GGCTAAAAGTAAGCGGTTGCATACCGCACGAGGCTAACGCACGAACCACCTTCGCCAAGCCCAAAAACGTTATGTCTAAGTTCAGATAAATATTTTATAAAGAGATTCTTTCCCAATATGCATCTATACAAGAAAATTACGTTGGCATTTCAAATCGTTCAAAAACTGTAGCTGAAATTGTTGAAGCTGCATCACGAATCTTCGCCGCTTCCATATAATCAGTCTGTGAGAAGAAGTGCTTGAAATGGGAGTGGTCTCTAAATTCAAGAAGCACAACCTTATCGGCTTGCATATCAGGAGACAAAGCTTGCGGCTTTTCGTCGGATGCATGAATTTTCACCTTTTCTCGCATAAATATAGGTGTAGCAAGCTCGACATAGCGTGAATATCCGGCGTGGTCATGAATAGCGAATTTAGCGAAGACGAGTGTAGGCATAATTTAATTATTTTTGTCGTAAAGATAGAAGGGTTTGGTAAAGCGTGCAAATTCCAATGGAAAAGGGTAGGCATCTTTAGTATACAACTGAACTCGCTCATAATCGTTTGCACCGTCTAAGCCACTTACGCCGAGTTTTACTTGGCAAATAAACTCACATTGCGACCCCTTATATCTAATCCAATAAGTTTTTGATGCACCAAATGCAACGATTAATTTGTTGGTGCAACGAATAAGGCATATATTCGTTGTAAATTATGCAACGAATAAAAAGTTATATATATCAACAGGCAAATTGGCCTAATTTCACTTGGCAAAACGACGAACTGATCAATTTGCTGAGTGAGGCGAGAAATTTGCAGGGAAGACTCATCGGAAAAATGGAATCTTTAGGGTTTGAATTGAGGAATGAAGCCTTGCTTGATACCTTAACGCTTGATGTTCTAAAGTCTTCGGAAATTGAAGGTGAATTTCTGAATCCAGATCAGGTTCGCTCGTCAATAGCGAGAAAATTAGGTATGGAAATAGCGGGTTCTATTGAATCTGACAGAAATATTGACGGGGTTGTTGAGTTAATGCTTGACGCGACACAAAATTGTTTCGAGCCATTGACAATAGATCGTCTTTTTGATTGGCACGCAGCTTTATTCCCTACTGGTAGAAGCGGAATGCACAAAATAACCGTAGCTGATTGGAGAAAAGACTCAACCGGACCAATGCAGGTAGTATCGGGAGCGATGGGAAAAGAAAATGTGCATTTTCAAGCACCAGATTCTTCGTCAATTGAGAAGGAGATGAACCTTTTTTTGGATTGGTTTAACGATAACGAAGAAATAGATTTAGTGTTAAAAGCTGCAATAGCCCATTTATGGTTCGTGACAATTCATCCTTTTGAGGATGGAAACGGAAGGATAACAAGGGCGTTGACTGATATGCTACTCGCTAAATCTGACAAAACTACTCAACGGTTTTACAGCGTGTCTGCTCAAATACGAATTGAAAGAAAGCAATACTACGAAATGCTTGAGCAGACACAAAAAGGAAATTTGGAAATAACAGAGTGGATAAAATGGTTTTTGAACTGCCTGATAAATTCTTTAAAATCAACCAATTTACTATTAGTCAATGTTTTATTTAAAGCAGACTTTTGGGATAAAAATTCCAAAACTTTGATCAACGCAAGACAGCAAAAATTGCTAAATAAATTATTAGATGGATTCGATGGAAAACTAACTTCTTCTAAATGGGCAAAAATTGCAAAGTGTTCAAAAGATACTGCAATCCGGGATATTAATGACTTGATAGCTAAAAATGTTTTACAGAAGGAAGCTGCGGGGGGAAGAAGTACAAATTATGAGTTAAAGAAGACGTAAATCCGTTCTTCGATAGCTACACCGGCAAAGCCGTATTTGCCGAGTTTTGTTCCGGAAATAAACCCAAGCCAAATCCTCACTTCTTCCTAAAAATATACTTATCCGCCACGAAAGTCCCTAACGGAATAAGCGAGGCCGCAAAACCGAAAAACCCTTCGGAGAATTTCCATTTATCACGAAAAAAGAGAATTGCAAGTAAGATGCAATAAGCGATAAATAAACCGCCGTGTACGCTTCCCACAATATAATTGGGTTTGGGCATATCCATTTCGTATTTCAGGTACATCGTAACTCCGAGAAGTAAATAACTGACACCTTCTGCAAAGGCGATTTTACGGAAAATACTAAGGAGTTTATTTGACGAATTCATTCTTAAGCTATGGTTTTTATTAATGCTAAACGACAAGTAACCAATAGTCAATTAACAAGGTTTCAAAGTGACAAGAAAGTATTGCTGCTGCATCTAAAAACTAAATAACGCATTCACTCAACAACTCATTTAATATTCTTCTCTTCTTTTGTGTTAATAAATAAGATGTTAGAGAGGTCTTCATAACCTGCAAATAAGGCAGTTTCGAAACGTTTGATTGCCTCTTCTACAAAGCCTAAAATAATTAAATCGGCATCACGCGAACGCTCTTTAACCAGTGATCTTAGATCAGACTCAGAATCACGTGAAATAAATTCTACGTTATTCATCGAAATCGGTAACTGCCCGTTACTGATAAGTTCTTCAAATGTCTTTCGTTCTTCCACCATTGTTGCTGCTGGCACAACCGAATAAACCTTGATTTGGCCGTTTTTCCAGTCGGGATGCCCTGAAATAACGTATGCCATCAATATCATGAGGTTGGCGTTTGCGAGGTCGTTTTTGGTAATCCAGACGTGAATTTCCCGCATAAATCCGAATTGTTTTTCGGATAAATTCATGATACAAATGTCAAAATTAGCAGATTTTATGATTTTGAAGTTTTCTACAATTTCAGCGATTTCTTCAGGTTTATTTGCTGAATTTTCAAAGATTAATAGGTTGTTTTCTGTTCCTGAAATACTCGGCAATTGAATTACCGTTCCGATCGAGTGATGAAATTTCTGATTGATAAGCGTATCAACGTAAACCTTACTACCGCTTGCGTCTGCCATTTTTACAAGGCGACGGTGCTGCTTGCGGGCATCTTCGTTTGATTGCTTAGACAAATATCCGTCAATGTGGTGAATGTACGTTCCGAAACCGTAGCGGTGCGAGATCCAGCGTATGAGGTTAAAACTATCCAACCGTGTAAACGAACTGGAACTCAAACTAACGGCAGATGGTCTCCAACTTTTACTGTCTTCTTTTTCCGCTTTTTGTAAGAAAACGTGCAAACGGCGGGTCAACTGAAAAATCACCCCTTGGAAGATAATCGCCATGTTCTTTTTATCTTTATTTGAATAGTTTATGATCAAATAAAGTCCCAAAATGAATAAAATTGAAGTGGCGGCGTAGGCGGCATTCATGAAAAACATTAATCCAAAACACGCAATCGCACCAAATAATGAGATAAACCATTTTGATTTAAAACGTGGGCGGTAAGAGGGGTCTCCGGCAAAATGCTGTAAGAAGGAAATTAAACAAAGCGAACCGTAAGTAACCATAAAAAACATGGAGATAATTTCGGCAACGGCATCTAAGGCTCCCATCATGATAAACACAATGGCGAAGAGTACGGTAATTAGCGTCGCGTTATAAGGTTCGTCGGAATTGCCTCGACCAACTGATAACCAATTATTTACAAATTTTGAAGGTATGACGTTGTCGCGGGCAATGGCTTGAAGCGTGCGAGGGGCAACCAAAATCGAACCCAACGCTGAGGATATCGTAGCGGCGGCAAGCCCGAGTGGAATTAACCACCAACCCTGAATTGCAATGTCAGACATTGCTAACCTTGAAGTATCGGCAAGAATTTCGGGGCTTGCAGAATTATCTAATTTTATGGCGATGAAAACGTAAATTACCATGCCAATTAACGTAGCAGAAAGCGTTCCCAAAGGAATTGACCGACCCGGATCTTTCAAATCTCCTGATAACCCAACTCCGGCGGTCATACCTGTAAATGCGGGAAAAATAATGGCAAAAACGGTAAACAAAGAAACGGAAGCAACCGGAGGAGCTTCGGCGAGCACGGCTGCGGTTTGTTCTACAATTGGGCTGCCCATAAAGAAGGCAATCATGGAAACAGTTAGGGTGGCTACTACAAAATAGAGCATCTTTACGCCCAAAGCGGCTCCTTTCCACAGCACAATTCCGGTTAAAATAAATAACGCAGGGATGGCAACCGTCTGTTTCTGCAACAATAGCCACTCTGCCCACGGCATAAATTTATATTTTATGAGTAAAAAGTCAAAAAGCGGCGTAAATGCCTCGGTGAACGCTATGATATAG
>JANQUM010000280.1 GCA_030731175.1 Spirosomataceae bacterium | reverse complement strand
TGCATGGTGTGAATGATAAATCGCTGCGAATATAGGGCAAGGCGGATTGTGTTATTAATCAATAGCAGTGTGGCAATAAGAAAAACCAACACAATTGCGGACACAACAATGTAAGTTTTGTTGGCATTTTGGGCGATTCCGTCCACAAAATCACGGGCGTAATCGGCCTCGTGCACTCCTGGGATTTTCTCGACGTCTCGCTTTATTTCCTGAAGGTAACTTTCGCCAAAATAATCCTCCGTGATTTTTAGTTTAAAAGCATCCCGAAACGGGTTTTCTGATAAAATAAATTGATAGTCTTCGTTGGTTTCACGGAAAAAGATTTCGGCGGCTTGTTCTTTGGTTATCAGTTCAATAGCATCGTCTGCTTTTACAATAAATGCTTTCTTTTCGAGTTGCTTTTTGATTTTAGCTTTCGCGGTTTCTGACAGGTCTTTATCTAAATATACCTGCACTTCGATATTGCTTTTTACAAAGCTTATAAGCTCTTTTGAGGTAATTGCCACCCAACCACAAAAGCCGATTAAAAACAAGGCAACGCCTAAACTCACCGTTATGAGTGCGGTAGGGTAGCTTCCTAATTTTCTGTTTTGGTGCATCGGCGAAACATAAGTGGTTTGTTGTGCAAATATAAGGGAATTACCTTTTCACGGTAATTTATTAAGCAAAATTAAGATTGGTTTCAGTCGTTTGCGTCTTTTGTCCGCTCTTCCTCTGCTTTCCATTCCGCAATTTGCTGGGGCATATCCTGCTCAATAATATTTTTTACAATCTCCGTTATTTCTTCAAGCGTTTGCTCTTTCGTGAAATAAATGGGTTCCTTAAATCGAACGCTGAGTTCGGTATTTCTTTTTTTATAGCCCAAGCCAGTTTTGTTAAATGCCCGCCGGAAGCCGTTTATCACAACTGGAACCACGATTGGATTATTTTCTTTTATGATGTGAGCTGTTCCCTTACGAATGGGAGCGTAGGGGCTGGTGGTTCCTTGCGGAAAGCTCACAACCCAGCCAAATTTAAGCCCCAGAGAGACTTTGTCTGACGCTGAGGTGTCAACCGTTCGTTGGACGTTTTCACCTTCGGCTCGCCATGAGCGTTCTACTAAAATTGCACCAGCTAAGCTAAATAATCTGGGCAAAATACCTTTTTGCATAGTTTCTTTTGCGGCGATATAATATGTTCTTGCTCTTGGAGCAAGTAAGTAAATCGGAATTAAAACCCGGCCAAATCCCCATTTTACGGAACAAAAAACGTGATAAAAAGTAATTACGTCAGCGAAGTACGTTTGGTGATTTGAGATAAAAAATACGTTGGTATTTGGCAGGTTTTTGATGTGCTCAGTTCCTTCAATCCGGAGTTTATTTGCAACTGCGAGCCGCCAAAACGTTGGTAAAACTGCGGCTGAAACAATAATTCTTTTTAGAATTAGCCAATTGCCGAAAGGGTCTTTTTCAAATAAACCGAAGATATCAAAGTATGATAGAAACCGAATGAACCGATTGGGGTGGTTATTCGGAATCGGTAAAAAATTGGATAATATTTTGAGAATCATAATGGTGCGTTAGGGAAATCGAAGTTACGTATTGGCGGGACTAATAACAAACAACGCCCACTGCACTTTTGCAGAAGGCGTTTTATTATGAATGTGACCGTAATACGGTTTAGTTGCGTCGTTCAATTTCGTCTCGAATGGCTGCGGCACGCTCGTAAGCTTCGCTTTGAAGAGCACTATCTAGCAGTTTGTGCAATTCTGTTAGTGATTTGTTACGTAAGTTTCCGTCAGGATTTCCCGCTGGGCGGTCAACTAATTCCTCAATTTCTGCTTCCATTGAGGCGTCGTTTTCTTCGTCTTCGGTAGAAATACTCGCTTCCTGCATGATTTCTTCGTTCGTGTAAATTGAAGCGTTGAATCGTAACGCAATTGCGATGGCATCAGACGGGCGGGCATCAATATTTTTGGTACGAATGCCGTCGCTACAAACTATCTTGGCGTAAAAAATACCTTCTTGTAAATTAGAAATTATGACTTCTTCGACCATAAAATCAAACGCCGTAGAAAAAGATTTAAACAGATCGTGCGTCATTGGGCGGTTTGGGCTAATTCGTTCCATCTCGATGGCAATTGCCTGAGCCTCAAACATTCCGATAATAATTGGTAAACGCCGATTGCCGCTTTCCTCCATTAAAATGAGGGCAAAAGAACCTGTCTGAGATTGACTTGGCGAAAGACCTAATATTTCAAGTTTTACTTTATTCACTACGCTACTTTTTTCTTTTGGGGATTTTTAACCGCTTTTCGATAAGTTAAACAACGTAAAGTTGCCTTTTTGTTTCAAATTTACGGTTGTATAAGTTCTAAAGAAACATCTACTGTTCCTTTTACCGTTTTACCTGCTTCGAGTATAATCAAGCCACCTTCATTATTGAAAGCATTTATGTTAGCTGTTTGAGGCTCAATGGCAATACTGTTTCGGGAAGGCGGAGTGTATAGCACAATATAGTTGAGCAAGTTCTTTCCGGTTTGCTGCTTGATCGTCAGCGTCAGTTCGCCGTCCGTTAGTTTCGTTTCGGCAAATTTTCCGGCGTCGGCAACTTTGTAAACGTTGTCTAAAATTTCGTTTTTCAACGATAAACTTGTCCCTTCAGTTATTTCGTGTGTACCAGCTTCATTGGTCAAAAACGGAATTGTGGCATCGTCCACTTCAAAAGTGTAATGATTGGGCAATGAAATCTCCAAGTCGCCTACTTTCTTGTCTTTTAAATTGAAATATGGATGCCAGCCGAAGCCGCAAGGCATATTTTGGGTTCCGGTATTAGTTATTTTGTAACTCAAACGAAAAGTATGATTTCTGACAATACTATAGGTCACCTCCAATTCAAACGGGAACGGGTATCCGTCTTTCCCGCCTTGGTAGCTATGTTTTAACGTTACGCTGTTTCGTTTTTGATCAATGACCTCAAAAACTTCGTCAGACACAAACCCGTGAAGGGCGTGTGTTCTGCCGGTTTCATTTCGGCTTAATTGATAATCAACGCCTTCAAAGCTATACTTGCCATCTCGAACCCGGTTTGGGAACGGGAAAAGTAACGCTGAAGGGTAGCCTTTAGCTAAATCACCTTCAACAAGTGGAAATTTTACAACTGATTCGTGGTTTAACGTCAGGTTGCTTATGGCAGCACCGTGGGTTGGTAATACCGAGAACGAATCTCCTGATTTGTTCCCAATTACTATTTCTTGCATCAATGCTTTTTCTCTTTGGTTTTGTTGGCTAAATTTCTCGGCAAAAGTAAGAAATATTGCTCGATACCTAACCCGAAAAGTGCAAAATCATACTTTACTGGATCGTGCGGGTCAAGCAATTTTAAATGGTTCGTAAGTTCTTCGGCGGCTTGCCAATCGGGTTTTGGGCGGTTAAACATGCCAAGGTGTCTTGCCACTCGCTCAACGTGTACATCGCAGGGGCAAATAAGTTGCGAAGGCTTTATTTGTTGCCAGATTCCAAAATCAACTCCTTTATTATCTTTCCGCACCATCCAGCGTAGGTACATATTTATGCGTTTGCAGGAAGAGTTTCTGACTGGAGTTGCAACGTGCTTGCGGGTACGCTGCGGAAATTCAGGAAGCGAGAAAAAATGATTGTGAAAACCCACTAAACTCGATTTTATATTTTCGGCTTCAGGCGAAAGTGTTTTCGTGAAAGCGGTTTCTAATGTATTTGATTTTGCGTAATGCTCCCGAAAAAATTCTATGAAATAAAGCGTATCTGTGGCATTAAAAGTGCGGTGTTTGAAATCAAGGAATCGCCGCAAATCGCTTTCGGTATGTTGTGTAATGAACTGATAAGGAGCGTTGTCCATCATTTCCATTAACTGCGTACATTTATTTATGATAGTTTTTCGTTGCCCCCAAGCAAGAACCGCGGCGAAAAAACCAGAAATTTCTATGTCTTGTTTTAACGAAAATCGGTGAGGAATGCTGACGGGATCATCGGGTATGAAGTCTGGTTTGTTAAACTGCTCGTATTTTTCGTTCAGTAAATCAACGGTAGATTGCGGAATATTCAACGGCTCATTTGAATTTTTTGATGATGCTCACCACCACCCAAGAAAGAAAAGAAAATACGCTCAAAATTCCGGTAAAAAGCAATGAAAAAACGGTAATAAACGGGTACATCAGCGTAAAAACGATGTTCCAAATAATTGTTTTTGATTTACTTTTCGGCTCTTCTTCCATCAGTTTCTTGGCACCTCGTAAGTTACAGAAGCCCGAATGCGGGTATCTCT
>JANQUM010000279.1 GCA_030731175.1 Spirosomataceae bacterium | reverse complement strand
CGGTTAGTCGAGTCAAGTTTCCTTCAAAATATACCTTATCAAGCCTTGCGAAGTAGATTCTTTCCTCGAGATGAATTTTTCGCCGATTCACATTGCGAACCTTTTCAATTACCAAATACTTCTCGTTATTTTCCATCGCCCGAAATTGATTCGGTGAATTTTTCGACAGAATGCTTTCCATCGTGATGTCTTTCCGCTGGTGAATTGGCTGCGAAAATGAGTAAAAACTTACTGCCAATAATAAGAAACTGAGAGCGAAACGTTGCTTTGTCATGCTATTCTTCTTTGATAGAAACCCCGCCCGAAACAATCATTTTCATGGCTTCCGAAGTGGTCAGGTTTAGTTCAGAGACGAGTGCCGCCGGAACGAGAAATAATTCGCCTGAGAAAGCGTAACTATGCGGACAGTACACGGCAACCGTTTCGGAAAGCCCTACAATATCCACTTCGGTGCGGGTTTTCAAGCCCACTTTTTTGATGTTTGCCTCAATATTTACCACGAAAACCACGGGGCGGTTGAATTTCTTCTTATCACCCACAAAAGCCGAAATTAAATCTTTGAAAGCTGAGTAGAAAATTTTGACCAAAGGCAAATTCTGAATGCCTTTTTCGATCCATATTTGAATGGTTTGCGGCAGTAAAACTGTAAATATAAAACCGATAAGCATGGTTCCTGTAATGACTGTTACCAAGCCAAGACCAGGAATAAAGTATTTGCCATCCTGACTTTCGAAATTGAATCTAAAAAGCCCATCAAGTGTGTCAAATGCACTAAAAAGGAGTAGTAAAGTTAACCCGACCGGTGCGACGAAGAGCAGCCCACGGACAAAATAATTGAAAAGCCTTTGAGCTACCGCCGTTATCTTACTTTCGTTCATAAATTACTTATTTGTAAATCCTTGGGGTATTTTACATCGTAGCTCAACTTTTTCACCACGCTTTGGTTCGGTAAAATCGTGATTTTGTAAGTTAATTTACCCTTTTCTTTTTCAAATTCCATGCCGTTTGGAGTTTCAAAACTTACCTCAATCCGGTTGTCTTGTGAAACCGGAATTTGTTCTTCCACAATCAGCGAAACCGCTGCATTTGATGTATTTCTGATGGTGGTTTCGTAAACAAATTCTTCTTTGATGTTTCCGCCGATAATTCGTTTCGTTTTGAAATTTGTCAACTCTTTGCGTTCTACAATTATTTTTGGTGCGGCTCCGAGCGAAACTTTTAATTCGGATTCGGTAATCGACCCGTTGAGGTAAGTTTGGCCAATGTAAGCACCTTCAAAATAAATGTTTGCTTGTCCGGGAAGCAAGTTAAGTTTTTCCCAGTCTTTAACGTTTGCCACCAAGAAAGCGTTGGTTGCGTATTTTGGAACAGCTATAAAATTGTATTCGGCGGGTAGATCAAACGACTGAATATCAACCAATTCCGGATTTCCCGAAGAAGAAATTGAATACGGAATTTCAATGTTGAAATTTACGGAAAGCGTAGATTCAGAAACGCTCACCACTTCATTCAGCATCATTGCTTCTCCTTCCATAGCATCAGCGGCGGCCATTGGAGCGGCGGCGGACATTTTCATATTCCGAGCCATGACCGGTTGCGGGGTATAAATGCTTAGAAACTGTGGATAAAGCTCGGGTTTTGTTTGATTCATGCGGGGATTGGTAGTTGAAAGACTCAGTTTTACATTTTCCCAATCTACGCCCGTGCGTTGATATACGTTTGCTTTGTAATTGAGTGCAATTGCTTTATCAACTCCCGCTGAACGGATATCGTAAGTTGGATTCCAACCGGCATTTCCCACCAAATAAGTAAGACTAATTTGCGAAGAAACGGCTTTTTTAGCTTCAACAGTAATTAGAATTTCGCTCAACTGCTGGTTTCCGCCAAGCTGGGCAATCTCGCGGTCAAGTTGCTGCTTTTTTTCGAGCAATTCTTTTTTCTCTTTGTTCAAAGTCAATTCCCGTTTTCCAACTTCAATCAGCTGTTTTCGGGTGAAATCAATCATTTCAAGAAAGTCTTTAGTGAAAAGCCCATCGGTTTCGCTTTTGATGTCTTCGGCGTTTTTCGCAATCATATTTCTTTCGGCTTTTGCAACATTGAGCAGCATCTCAATTTCGTCAATTCTCTCCGTAATTGTACTCAACTGATTTGCGTATTTTGTTTGTCGGGTACTTGTAAGGCTACGCTGAAGTTTTGTCCCGATAATCATGAAATCGCCTGTTCCTCGAACCTGAATCGAGTTTACGTCTGTGGTTGAAGATATGTCTTCAATCACAATCATCGTTCTCCCAGCAGGAATATTTGCCGCTGCTGTTGCTTCAATTTGAGCCTGAGATTGGAAAACGGTAACTTTCGTTATCTTTGAAGTTGTGGTCAGGTTTTGCTGACTTTGAGCGTTCAAAATGACAAACGATAAGAGTGTAGAAAGGACTATATTTTTCATAATTTTTTTAGAAAGTGCATTTTGCATTATTCGTTACTAAAGCAGAACGATTTAGTTCTAAGATTACTATTCTTCGTAAAAGGTTTATTGTTGATTCGTTAAAAAATGATAATTTTGCTTAATAAATAACTGCAATGCAATTATCACTCGTAACCGAAGCTCCCGAACTCGACAAGAAATTCTTTTTGGATCTCTTTGCGATGGCAATTTACGAACCTCGGCTCGATAAAATGAAACTTGAAACCATAAAAGGGCATCAAATTCCATGTGAACTCAAAATTAGTTGCCCGCACAAGTTTTTACGCAACCACCCCGAAGGTACAATATTCAAATTAGACGCAAGATTGGTGAGACGAGACGGTCGGAAACCGTACTTCATCGCAATTAATCGCAAAAATATTCTGCCTGCCATCGAGTATTTTGACTATAATTTGAAAGTTCAAAATGGATTCGATTATATCCCTCCAACCAAGCGATAATTGCTTTTTTACTTCCTTACGCCACGAAAACTCAAACGCTCAAATTCATGTCTTACAATTGGTCGTTACCGTCGCTGCTATTTTTCAGCAGCCTTTTTTTTGCCCAAAACACCGCCTTCTCCCAAACTGATACTTCACGGGTTATTGATTTGAAAGAGGTTAAAATTTCTGTGAACCGTTTTGAAGAATCTGCCCGCGAACAGCCCGCTCAAATCAAGCAAATAACCAAGAAGGATATTGCGTTTCAAAACGCTCCCAATACCGCTGATTTACTGATTAATTCGGGTGATATTTTTGTGCAGAAAAGTCAGGGCGGAGGCGGAAGCCCGGTGCTGCGTGGATTCGAGGCGAGCCGAGTATTATTGGTTGTTGATGGCATCAGAATGAATAACGCCATTTACCGCAGTGGCCATTTGCAAAACGTGCTTCGGGTGGATCAGGCAATGCTCGAAACCACAGAAGTGCTCTTCGGACCAGCTTCTTTGATTTATGGAAGCGATGCATTGGGCGGGGTTATTTCATTTAATACAAAACAGCCGAAACTCAACACTTTTTCGGCAAATGCGTACGCCAGATACGGAACCGCAATTCAGGAAAAAACCGGACACGTTGATTTTAATATTGGGGGTAAGAAATTTGCTTCCTTGACGAGTGTTACGGCGAGTAATTTCGGAGATATTATTCAGGGAAACTGGCGGCGGGACGAATATCCCGACTTCGGAAAACGCTTCGTTTACCCACGCCTTGAAAGCAATTTACGTGACGTTGCGGTTACAAACCCGAACGTGAATAAACAAGTTGAAAGCGGGTATTCTCAACTGGATTTGCTGCAAAAATTTAGGTACCAAAATAATGCTAATTTTGAGCAGACGGTTAATCTGCAATTATCCGTGACTGGTAATGTGCCTCGATACGACCGGCTAAGTGAAACAAACTCTGCGGGTAATCCAACTTTTGGTCAATGGTACTACGGGCCTGAGCTTCGCTTTTTATCAGCCTATGAACTACGAATCAAAAATCGCCGATTATTTGATGATTCAAGCATCAAATTTGGATTCCAGAAAATAGAGGAGAGTCGCAATAATCGCCGCTTTAATTCGGAAGATTTATTTACCCAGGAAGAAGACGTTTTGATTGGAAGCTTCAACGCCGATTTTATAAAATACGCCGGAGAAAACACCTATCATTACGGCATTGAATATACCATTAACGATGTAAATTCGGCGGCATTTATAAGCAAGTTGCCGAGCCTTTCGTACGGGGAAAGATTCCCAACGGCAACGCGTTATCCTGACGGCGGAAGCCAAATGCAAACCGCTGCAGCTTACATCACCGCCAAAAATGAGTTAGTGCCAGATCGATTATTTGTGAATTACGGGGTCCGGTATTCATTTACGCATTTACAAAGTAAGT
>JANQUM010000278.1:4105-4345 GCA_030731175.1 Spirosomataceae bacterium | reverse complement strand
TCCGGTTCCGAAATCGGTTTGTGAACCTGTTTTTAAAGTAAGTTTGGAGACTTTTCCGAGCTTTATTAGCTTGGGTTTTGCGTACTGTCGCTTCGCATCGACCTTGGGAGGTCGTTGTAGTTTTGTTTGCATCAATAATGTGTAGTTAAGTATAAAGTATTTTCGAATTGCTAAATTAAACAAAAAATATGATTGGAATAATACCATTTCCATTGATTTAGTAAATAGTTGGAAGTACGG
>JANQUM010000278.1:0-4095 GCA_030731175.1 Spirosomataceae bacterium | reverse complement strand
TGAAAGCAGCCAAAAGCTAAAAAATCATACCTTTGCTTCCATGAACGCACCGCAAACTTTATCTCATTCAGAAACCTATTTTCACGACGGCAGAAACTTTTGGTATAACGAAGACTTCCTTGATTTGATGGCAAAGCGGTGGAGTCTGAATCGGTATAAAACCATGCTCGATATAGGCTGCGGTTTGTGTCATTGGAGCAAATTACTTCTCCCCTATTTACAGCCCGAAGCCGAAGTCACAGCAATGGATAACGACGAAGTTTGGGCGGAAGGTGACGAACAAATATTTGATTATTTTGAGAACCGCAGTTCTTCCCTCGAATTTGTAAAAGGCGATGCTCACCGCCTGCCTTTTGAGGATGATTCTTTTGACGTAGTTACGTGCCAAACGGTGTTAATTCACCTCAAAAATCCCGAAAAATCCCTTGCTGAAATGAAACGGGTGGTAAAACCGAACGGTATCGTTATTTGTGCCGAACCTAACAATTTAGTACAGGCAATTTTGAAGGATTCAGTGAATAGAAAAGAAAGCATTGAAGCCACCACAGAGCGTTTTGAAAGCAGTTTGTCTTCTGAGCATTTGAAACAAATGGATAAAAAAGGGCATAATTCATTCGGTGATCTACTCGCCGGAACGATGACGAAATTGGGTTTTCAAAACGTAAAATCTTATCTGAACGATAAACTCACGCCCATTCTACCGCCATACGACAAACCCGAACAAGCCGCCGCAATCAGTTTCTACCTTAATAACGCCGAAAACGAAGCCGACGAACTAATAAAACAACAAATTGAAAACGGTACTTACTTCAACGGCGGCGGCACGATGATGTATTTAGTTTCAGGTCAAAAATAAAAAAATGAAATTCCTTCAAGATTCTGCAATACAAATTTTCTCAAAACACGCACTAAATGACCTCCAAAAAGTCTGCGTGGTTTTACCAACCCGCCGTGCCGTTTTTTACTTCAAAAGGGAACTGGCGGAGCTTTCTGAAATTCCGTTTATTTCGCCCGACGTTTTTGCAATTGACGACTTCGTGATGCAGATGTCATCGGTTAGATTGATTGATAATATTTCGTTAATTTTTGAGTTTTACGAAGTTTTCAAGGAAATAGACAAAGACCTTGATTTCGACCGTTTTGTGGGTTGGGGAACAACTTTATTGAAAGATTTCGACCTTATTGACCAGTATTTAGTTGAAAATCCGAAGTCGCTTTTTGATTATATGAGCGATGCCAAGGCGATTGCCCGTTGGGGAAAAGAACTCGAAAATATCGGTAAAGAATTAACCCGCACTTCGGTTTCCGATGCGTATTTCAAACTTTTTTCCAACATCAACTTAGCGTACAATAATTTACAGAATAAGCTCATTGTCAAAGGTTTAGCGTACCGAGGAATGGCGTATCGCCTACTCGCCAACGACGTTGAAACCCTTTTGCTCGAAAAAGAGGACTATACAAAATACTATTTCGTGGGTTTGAATGCATTGAGTAATTCTGAGGAAAAAATCATTGCAAAACTCGTAAAAGCTCAACTTGCCGAAACTTTTTGGGATTCGGACGATTATTATATGAACTCCAACCACAAAGCGGGCAGCGTTTTGCGGCGATACCGAAACAGCGGCGTTTTTGGCGATTGGAATTGGCAAACCGATAACCTCAATAAGGACGCCAAAGAAATGCGAGTAATTGGGTTACAAACAAACTCCTTGCAAGCCAAAACAACGGGTGAAATTTACGCCGAAGCAATCGCTAAAAATCCCGGGCAGCAAACGGTGATTGTACTCGCAAACGAACAACTGCTCGAGCCAATGCTTGGCTCGCTTGATGAATCTGTGGATTCATTCAATATTACGATGGGGCTCTCGCTGAAACAATCGCTTCTGACTACGCTCGTAAACGCTCTTTTTGAACTTCAGGCAAACGTCGTGGAATTTCAAAATAAAAAAGGTGACCTCGTAAAAATTCCAAAATTTAGTCACCGCCACATTCACAAAATCTTGAATCACCCATTCGTGCGGCGGTACGAATTAATAAAATACGAACTCGACGGCGACTCAAACCCGATCAGAAAAACGCTGCGGCATATTACGAAAAACAACCTCGTTTATTTGAGCGAAAAAGAAATGCTCGACCTCGGAGAAAACGACCCGATATTCACCATGTTTTTCAAACGCTGGAACGGCGACGTAACCAAAGCTTTACAAAATTTTTACGAGTTAGTGGATGTGCTAAGAAGCGTTTATAAATCCGCTCCAGATGCCATCGAAATTGAATATTTGTATTTGTTCTTGACAATTCTAAACCGCCTTGATCGAATAATAAGCCAACACAACAACCTGAGTGTCAATAATTTTAGGCATTTCCTCAATGAATTAATCAAAGCCGAACGCATTCCGTTCAGCGGTGAGCCAATCGCGGATTTACAAATTATGTCGATGCTCGAAACCCGCTGCCTTGACTTCGATCACGTCATCGTTACCTCGCTAAACGAAGGGATGCTTCCTTCCTCAAATCGCAATAATTCGTTGATTCCGTACGACGCCGCAATCGAGTTTGGCTTGCCGGTTTACCGCAACCAAGATGCCGTAATGTCGTATCACTTTTTCAGGTTAATGCAGCGAGCCAAAAAGATTGATTTATTATACCTCCAGCCTTCGGGCGGCGGCGTGGGCGGCGGTAACGAACCGAGCAGGTTTATTTTGCAAATCGAAAACGAGCTTTTGAAGGCAAATCCCTCAATTTCATACCTAAAACTTGACGCCGAAGTCACCGCTCAAGAAACCGTGGCGGTTGAATCCGAAATTGTGATTCCGAAAAGCGAAGAGATTCTCAAAAAACTCACTAATTACCTCACCAATAAAGGTTTATACCCTTCAAGCCTTAACGATTACCTTGGGTGTTCGCTGCGTTTTTATTTTAAAAAAATCGCTAATTTATCCCAGCGGGAAACGGTAGATGAAAAAGTGGGAGCTGATATTTTCGGAAATTGGCTGCACAAAACGCTGGAAGCTATTGACAAAGATTTCACCGAAAAATCTAATGTGTACACGGTAGAAACGGCGGAGCAAATTATTAAAGAAATTCCCGAAAGATTGGACAAAGTTTACGCCGCTAATTTTGCGGGAATCGTGATTGAGCGGGGTGTAAATTTTATCTTAAAACAAGTTGCGGTTCGGGTATTGACCAACTTCTTCAAAGAACAGATAAAACAAGGAATTTTCCCGATGGAGGTTTTGGCTTACGAACAAACGCTAATGACCGAGATTTCGGTGGACGTAAACGGCGAAATAATCCCCGTAAAAATTGCCGGAATTATTGACCGTATTGAGCGAAAAGACAACCTTATTTCGGTAGTTGATTACAAAACGGGAATGGTTTACGGAAAAGAAATAAAAGCAAAAGATTTAGCCGAAGATATTTACGACCCGAACTTAGGAAAACTACGACAATTGTGGCTTTATAAATACGTAGTATCTAAGAAAAAACACGCTAATGAACTCGAAATTTTAAAAAACCAATCAGCTGATAATCAAATTGTTGAAGCAAAAATATATTCTTTCAGAAACCTAAAAGAAAACCTACAATCTGAATTGCATTTTGAAACGGGAGAAACTCCTGAAGCCTTCGTAGAAAACTCAGAAAATCACTTGCAGGACATTGTGAAATCAATGTACGATACTTCCGTCCCGTTTCAACAAACGGATGATATTAAGCAATGCCACTTCTGTGATTTTAAAGGAATTTGCGGGAAGTTTTGACCATTCTCCATTATATTTGTTCACGATGCTTACCTAAAAACTAATAATGAAAAATTTACTTCGCCTTTACCGCTGGAAATACACCTTTTTTGCCGGAACTTTTCTATTTTTTGTTGCGTGGATTTTCTTCATCGACGGCAATAACGTTTTTGCATTGTACGACCTTTCACAAGAAAAGAAATCTTATGAAGAGGGCATAATATTTTACGAGGAGCAATTGACGCAAATCGAAATCGAAAAAGCGGAAGTTCTGGGAAGCGATGACGACGCTGAAAAATTTGCCCGTGAAACCTATCGTATGAAAAAAGAAGGCGAAACGGTCTTTCTTAATCAG
>JANQUM010000277.1 GCA_030731175.1 Spirosomataceae bacterium | reverse complement strand
CTTTTGGATTGTAACCATCGTAACCATTCTCGGGCTAACTTTTTCTCAAACAAAACTAAGGAATCTGGAGAACGTTGGGGCGACAAAAGTTGGCAGTTTATTTCTGTACATTCTTATCGCAACTATCGGGATGCAAATGGATATTACTGCTGTTTTTAATAACCCGAGTCTTTTTGCGGTGGGAATAATCTGGATGCTTGTTCATATTATTACCATCATTATAGTGGCTAAAATAATCAAAGCCCCTTACTTCTTCATGGCGGTTGGCTCGCAGGCAAATGTAGGCGGTGCGGCCTCTGCACCCGTTGTTGCCGCTGCTTTTCACCCATCGCTCGCTCCAGTTGGCGTGTTACTTTCAGTACTTGGTTACGCAATTGGCACATACGCCGGCTACATTACTTCTTTGTTAATGAAGTGGGCATCAATTGGATAAATGACTTTTTGGCATTATTTTAGTGCATATCGTCATACGTGAGCAAGCACCGTGGAATTCAATGACAAAACGCACCGCATTATTTTTACTTTTATTTATTTCGATTTTTTCGAATTGGGCAAACGGTCAATCCAAGTTCGGTTACGATGTGGAGATTGGCGGCTATTTTGCCACGAATGAAAAACTCCCATTTTGGATGCAATCCAACCAATTTGGCGTGCCGCCAGATGCTCGAAACACAATACTATTAACGCAGCGTTTTTACTCAAAAACAGATTCGGTAAAAAGTTTTTTTGACTTCGATTATGGACTGGAAGTTAACGTTTTAAGCGGAAACCAGACCGCCGTTAGACTAACCGAAGCGTACATCCGCCCAAAAATCGGAGCCGTTCATTTAATGGTTGGCCGAAAAAAGCAAACCCACGGTATCGGAGATTCTACGCTTAGTAGCGGCTCAATGACTTGGTCAGGAAATGCACAGCCAATTCCCGAAGTGCAAATCGGTATCAGCGATTATCAAAAGCTACTTTTTAATTGGCTATCATTTAAAGGACACATTTCTCACGGTTGGTTTCAAGAGCAGACTTTCGTGAAAGATTATTACTTGCACCAGAAGTCACTCTACTTCAGATTGGGAAAAGCTAACGCAAAGTTGAAACTTCACAGCGGTGTTTTGCACAGTGCTCAGTGGGGTGGTACGCCTAAATACGAAGTTGGTGAAAATGACGGCAGGGTCACGAATGGAAAATTTGCGAGCGATTGGTTTACCTTTAAGCAAGTCTTTTTCCCGAGAGCAGCTATTGTTGACACAACATTAGGCTACGCAAATTTCGAAGTCGAAAACCGTTTCGGAGCCCATTTGGGGCAAGTTGATTTCGCCGCCGAATTAAACACAAATTCACTGACAATTTTGGGTTATCGTCAAATTCCGATTGAAACGGGAAGAACGATTGGCAGCCTCTCTAACCTCGACGACGGCGTCTATGGGCTTTCTTTTACAGGAAAAAAAGAGGAGTCTTTTTTTCAAAAACTGGTTTTAGAGTATCTTTTTACGATGAACCAGCACAGCTATCAAGGATTGTTGGCGAGGCTTCTGAATATTCCGCCCAAAGATTATATGAACGATGCGTTCTTGTTTAACCACCAACAATATTTTGACGGGTGGTCATATAACAATCGAACAATAGGGTCGCCATTTTTAATTCCGCAAAGCGAAATTCGGATTGAACGAAAAGTAAATAATGATTTCGTTTTCGTAAACAATAACCGCATTCGGGCATTTTATCTCGGTTTCAACGGTAAAATAAATGATGTTAGCATAACGCTCCGCACTTCATTCAGTAAAAACTTTGGGGCAATTACGCTTCCTACACCGCCCGCTGCCCAAAATTCCTATTTCTTCCAAGCGAGCGTACCATTAAAAAGGTTTGGTGGAAGTTTCAAAACCTCTATCGCATTAGATCAAGGTGATTTGATTTACGATAACTACGGGATCAATGTTGCGTTTTGCAAGAGTTGGTAAGGTTCCTCTGTGTTTTTTTCTGCAAGCTCCACAGCCGTATTTCAGCCAAGTAAGCTTCTGTCATTCTTCACTTAAATTAAGAAGCTACATCTTCCGTTTCTTTCCGTTTCTCGCGTGAATCAGCCCCTTAAAAGTTAATTAATAGCTTCACCGATGATAATAATTCACCCCCTGAAATGTAATATTTTACAGTAATTTGGTTAATACAGAAAGTATCACGAAATTTGCAGCCCGATTCAATTTTACATACAATTTAAACTGTTTAGCAATGCCAAAACAAAAAACAAATTCGGGAGCGAAAAAACGCTTTAAACTTACTGGAACCGGTAAAATTAAGCGTAAACATGCGTTCCACAGTCACATTTTGACTAAAAAATCAACTAAGAGAAAGCGTAAATTAGTTTCTACTGGCTTAGTAAGCGAGCAGGACGAAAAGCGTGTTAAATCTTTACTAGCTCTGTTGTAACAGAGTTTTATTAGGTTCATTTAAGTTTCACCCGACACACGGCTTTAAAGAATACATATTGTATCGCCCGAGTCAAAAACAAGAAAAATTATGCCACGTAGTGTCAATCATGTAGCTTCAAAAGCTCGCAGAAAAAAAATCCTTAAATTAGCGAAAGGTTATTTCGGACGTCGTAAAAACGTTTGGACAGTCGCTAAAAACGCCGTTGAAAAAGGTTTAGTTTACGCCTTCATTGGTCGTAAGCAAAAGAAACGTAGCTACCGTCGTTTGTGGATCGTCCGTATTAACGCGGGTGCTCGTCAATACGATATGTCGTACAGCGTTTTCATGAACAAACTGAAAGTGGCAGGTATCGAACTGAACAGAAAAGTCCTTGCAGATTTAGCAATGAATCACCCGGATGCTTTCAAAGCAATTGTAGATAAAGTAAAGTAAGAATCGGTTTTACTTTTCAAGAAAAAGGGAGCAATTTGCTCCCTTTTTTGTTGAAATATGGCTTAAAAACTTTCCGATTAGTTACTTTTGTGAAGTACTAAGGCACTTCTATGCGGCAATTCGGGATCATACTTCTAATAATACTCAGCAGTTTCGCTTCCGCTTCTGCACAACTCATCGTTGATTTTCCGCTCGAAAAAGCAGTTTACCAACGCAGTGCTAACAACAACCTCAGCCTCGCCATTTCGGGGCGATACACAGACACACTAACCACAAAAATCGAAGCCCGTTTATTAAATGCCACAACGAATCAAGCAATTGTTGGATTCGAATGGACACCGCTTTCCACTTCGCCAACACTCGGTAAATTTTACGGTTCAATTCCCAACGTACCCGGAGGAAATTACCATTTACAAGTCAGAAATGTCAACGGCACGTCACCAATTGATACATTTACGGTCAATAGCGTCGGTGTCGGAGAAGTCTTCGTAGTTTCGGGGCAATCAAATTCCGTTGGCTTTTTGGAGTATGGGGCGATAAGTGCCCAGAGTGATAGCGTAGTTTCGCACAACTACAGCAATTACTTTCCTCAGCAACAACATACAGCAAATATCCCTGCTTTTCCCGTCTTAGGAAAAATCGATTTTGACCATTATGTCGGCGAAAAAGGACGTTCCTCTTGGTGTTATGGCAACTTAGGCGATTTACTGACCGCTCGTTTGCAAGTTCCGGTAAGTTTTTTCAACGGGGGGGCAATTGGAACTTCGTCCAAAAACTGGATGGAAAGCAGGTTGGGCGGTGCAACCGGCCACGAATATTTTGCCGCTCAATACGGTGGATTGGTGGGAATGCCGTATGTCCATCTCAAAAACGTATTGCATTTTTACGCGTCGCAATTTGGCACTCGGGCAAATTTATGGCATCAAGGCGAAACCGACACGTTCAAAAATTATTCTACGCAGTATTACGCCGATAATTTAACGCTTGTCAAAAGCCAAACGAGAAAAGATTTTCACCCCGATTTATCTTGGATGGTCGCCCGAGTTTCATTCGACGGAAATAACACAAGTACGGCGGTAATTGGCGGTCAAAATACCGTTGTTCAAGCAGATCAGAATACGTTTTACGGGCCAAGCACAGACCAAATTGGTAACCGTAGCCCTTACGCAGGTGATCAAGTCCACTTTTTTGGTTCCTCTCTTATTGCCTTAGCAAACGCCTGGGATGCAGAATTGAACTCAAGCTTCTTTCAGGATTCAAAACCCATTGCCCCAAAACCAGTTCAGGAAATTAAACTACGGTACGAAAACAATCAGGTGTGGTTAATAGCTCCGCCAAACTTTGTGGCATACCGCTGGATAAACGTCACGAACGGAAACAAAAATTACGAGCAAACGCCCGAATCAACAAATGCGATTTTGAAGAGAACCACCGGAAAATACCTTTGTTACTTATCCGACGCAAACGGTAACATTGTTTCCACGCAAATC
>JANQUM010000276.1 GCA_030731175.1 Spirosomataceae bacterium | reverse complement strand
TACAAATGTAAAATAATGCAAAATAGTATGCAAGCAGAGCGTTTGAAAATTTTGAGTGAATTGGTCGAAACGGAACCCGAAGAACCATTTAACCGCTACGCCTTAGCAATGGAGTACATCGGTAAAGATACCGCTGAAGCGTTAAAGCATTTGGAAGTTTTATTAATTGACTTCCCAGAATATTTGGCTACTTACTACCAAGCAGCTGCAATCTACGCCGAACAAGACGAAGAAGAGAAGGCGGCCGCAGTTTTTGAGAAGGGAATTATTTTAGCCGCGAAACAAGGAAATGATAAGATTTTGAAAGAACTGAAAGGGGCTTTTAAGATGTATAAAGATGAATGGGAAATGTAGTTTAAGTAGATTGGAGAAGTGAGATATTTACGCTTTGGGGATAAGAAAGCCCAAAAGAAGAATCTTTCGGGCTTTCTTAAAATCAATTTTCTGAAATTATCAGCCAACCAAAACGGCATTTCCGTTTACTACATCTGCTTCTACGTTTTTGTACTTTACGTCTTTTTTGATCGTTCCGTCACGGTATTGTACGCTTACTTTTTGGTTGCGACTGGCAACTTTTAGTTTTTTAGCCGGAGCTTGAACCGGTGCCGCACCTTCTTCGTCCGTTCGGTTGGTAGAAAGTTGCGGATTTTCAGTTTTTGGCGGAGCAATTTGTTGGAAACGCATTTCGGCAACGTTTGCTTTCATCAGAAAACTTACGGCTTCGGCGTTTACTTTTTTCAGGAAATTCTGGAAAAGCTCGACCGCTTCAAATTTGTAAATCAAAAGCGGGTCTTTCTGCTCGTAAGAAGCATTCTGAACGGATTGTTTCAAGTCATCCATGTCGCGTAAATGCTCTTTCCACTCCTGGTCAATTACCGAAAGGGAAATACTTTTCTCCATTTCAAGTACCAATTCTCTGCCATCAGAATCGACAGATTTCTTAATATCACAGAACACGGCAATATTTTTCATTCCGTCGCCAATAACTGCCATGAATGGCTCTTCTTTCAACGCCCGACGGTCGTCTAAAACTTGCGTTAAAATCGGCATGGCATTCTTGCGAATTGCCTCATTTTTACGCTTGTAATGTGCTTCGGCGAGATTAAATAATGTATTTATTAAGTCTCGGTCAGTTGTGAAATCAGACTCGCTTATCTCTGGATCAAAGCCGAGACCTTGTAATACCCGTACTTCAAACTCGGCGAAATTACCTTTGGTATTTCGTACAATATCAGCACAGGTATCGTAAATAATATTTGCAACATCAAGAGATAAACGCTCTCCGAAAAGGGCGTTTTTCCGACGACGATAAATGGTATCACGCTGGATATTCATAATATCATCGTACTCGATAAGGCGTTTACGCGTTCCGAAGTTGTTTTCTTCTACTTTGGTTTGGGCACGCTCAATTGAATTGGAAATCATTTTGTGCTGAATTACTTCGCCCTCTTCCATGCCCATTCTGTCCATCACTTTCGCAACACGGTCAGAACCGAACATCCGCATCAAATTATCTTCAAGTGAAACGAAGAATTGTGACGAACCCGGATCTCCTTGACGACCAGCTCTACCACGCAACTGACGATCAACCCGACGGGAATCATGGCGTTCAGTACCTACAATGGCAAGACCACCCGCCGCTTTACTTTCGGGCGTTAGCTTAATATCTGTACCACGACCCGCCATGTTTGTCGCAATCGTAACTGTGCCTGGCTTTCCAGCTTCGGCAACTACGTCTGCCTCGCGGGCGTGTTGTTTCGCGTTCAAAACTTGGTGTTGAATTTTACGAATGCTCAACATTCTGCTTAAAATTTCTGAGTTTTCAACCGAAGTTGTACCCACTAACACCGGACGACCCAACTCAACCATTTCGACGATTTCGTCGGCTACGGCGTTGTATTTTTCCCGAACGGTTTTGTAAACTTTATCGTCGCGGTCGTCCCGCACGATTGGGCGATTGGTTGGAATCGAAACCACGTCAAGTTTGTAGATTTTCCAGAATTCACCCGCTTCGGTTTCGGCAGTACCCGTCATACCCGCTAATTTGTGGTACATTCTGAAATAATTCTGCAACGTCACGGTAGCGTAAGTTTGCGTAGAATCTTCGATTTTCGTGCCTTCTTTCGCTTCTACGGCTTGGTGTAGCCCATCTGACCACCGGCGACCATCCATGATACGACCCGTTTGTTCGTCCACGATTTTTACTTTGCCGTCCATTACCACGTAATCAACGTCTTTCTCAAAAACGGTGTACGCTTTCAATAGCTGATTTACGGAGTGAATGCGTTGAGCTTTGGTAGAATAATCACGGATTAACGCATCTTTTTTGATGACTTTTTCCTTTTCTTCTATTGGCTCTTTTTCTATGTCGGCTAAATCAACTCCAAGGTCAGGCATGACGAAAAACTGCGGGTCTTCGTCGTGGCCGGTCAAGTAGTCAATTCCGTTATCGGTTAATTCTATGCTGTTGTTTTTTTCTTCGATTGTGAAATACAACGGAGCATCTGCCTGCGGCAATAGCTTCGAGTTTTCGGCAATGTAAATTTCTTCGGTATCGAGCAGTAATTTCCACATTCCGGTTTCGGAAAGGAATTTGATCAATGGCTTACTTTTAGGTAGCCCGCGGTGAGCACGGAAAAGTGATAATCCGCCATCCTGCGTGTTTCCTTCGGCAATGAGTTTTTTGGCTTCGATTAAATAGCCGCTAACCAACTTTTTCTGTACTTCTACGATATGCCCAATGCGTGGTTTCAATGAATTGTACAATTCTTCGTCGCCTTTTTTAGCCATTGGTCCGCTGATAATTAGCGGAGTACGGGCATCGTCAATTAATACTGAGTCAACCTCATCTATCATGGCAAAGTGATGTTTTCCCTGAACCAATTCGGAAGGGTCATTCACCATATTATCACGGAGATAATCGAACCCAAACTCGTTGTTTGTTCCGTAAATAATATCTTTAGCGTAAGCCGCACGGCGTTCCGGCGAATTTGCCCGGTACTTGTCAATGCAATCGCATTGTAAGCCGTGAAATTCAAAGATTGGCCCCATCCACTCGGAGTCACGAACGGCGAGGTAATTGTTAACGGTTACGATGTGAACTCCACGACCCGCCAACGCATTTAAGAATGCGGGAAAAGTTGCGACAAGCGTTTTACCTTCACCCGTTTGCATTTCGGCAATTTTACCGAGGTGAAGTACCGCACCACCAATAATCTGCACGTCGTAGTGCATCATATCCCACTTTATAAGCGTTCCGGCGGCAGTCCATTCGTTTTTCCAACGGGCTTTATCGCCTTCAATTTCGATGTGGGCTTTTGTGGCGGCAAGCTCACGGTCAAGGTGCGTTGCGGTAACTTCCAACGCCGGATTTTCTTTGAAACGACGAGCCGTTTCTTTCACGATGGCAAATGCCTTAGGAAGTATTTCTTTAAGAACTTCTTCAAGTTCTTCGTCCCGTTGTTTTTCGAGATCATCCACTTTCTTGAAAACCGCTTCTTTATCGTCGATGCCCATGTTTTCGTCGGCTTCAACGCTGAGTTTTAAAGCTTTGACTTCGTCGTCGATATGAGCGAGTTTTTCGCCAATATAATTTTGTAGCTCCTTAGTTTTACCCCGCAGCTCGTCATTTGATAATGATTGCAACTTTGCGTACTCTGCATTTGTGATGGTCACATAAGGCTCAAGTTCTTTTACGTCACGGTCGGATTTTGTTCCGAATACTTTCTTTAGGCTTTTTGAGAGAAAATCTAACATGGTTATTATAAGATTTGAGATTGGAGACATTAGATAAGAGATTTTCTCTGCTTATACCCAATCGTTTAGTTTTAATATCTTTAAGTGCAAAGGCCAGAATTTTAAATAATAAGAAGCTTCTTTCACCTCTTAAATCGCCGATCTCAGCTCTCACATCTAAAATAAGATGCAAATTTACTTAATTTCAACGGTTTACATACAAGAATAGTGCGAGGGTTATTTTTTTTTGGCCGGACGGTCAAAATGGCAGGGCGGAAATATACCGTTAAATAATTAATGATTGCAACTTGTGCAATAACTTCTTTTCTTTGAAGACCCGATTACGGGGGTTTTATATATTTAAAATCTTGTTCATGAAAATTTCATTTACTCTATTCGCTTTTTCCACAATATTCTGTTGTTCGCTTAAGGAAAAGGATAAAGCAGTCGACTTAAATAGTGATATTATTAACATTGACGAGGCAAAGGCGTTTTACGAAAATTTCCAGAAGAAACCAGGCAATTTTCAAACTGAAGAAAACAACTATATCTTTTGGGATGATTTTATAACATTCAAGGATAAGGAAGGGCAGTCTTACATCTTTGTAAGTTACGT